>JBNKGK010000086.1:10668-11058 GCA_050289785.1 Kordiimonas sp. | reverse complement strand
ACCACCCATAGCACTTTGACCATAAAGAGTACCCTGAGGGCCCTTCAAAACCTCAACTCGCTCCATATCAACCAAGCGTAAAGATACAGCGTTTAATCCTAAAGGAAACTCATCCAGATATGTGGAAACAGTAGGAACACTACCAAATGAATTATCGGTGGAAATTCCCCTCATTTTAATGGCCCCTTGCCTGGGATCAGCACGTGACATGCTAACACCGGGCACCGTAGTAATAAAATCGCGAATATCATCCAAGCCGCGCGCTTCTATGGAAGTGCTGGTAATAGCACTCAAGGCCATTGCTGTATCTTGAAGACTGCTACTCCGCTTTGTCGCTGTTACCACAATCTCTTCCAGCACAAAGGCTGTGTTTTCTGTCTCGGCAGTATC
>JBNKGK010000086.1:0-10658 GCA_050289785.1 Kordiimonas sp. | reverse complement strand
TATCTGAAGCACCATCCTGCATATGCGCACCGGAAGCATCAGATATCTTGCTGATAACAATCAGCTGTTCTGAGGCACGTTTGAACGAAAGGCCTGTGCCTTCCAGCAGGGATTTTACAGCCCCTTCTGCATCATGCGCCCCCCTAACACCCTGCGTTTTCAGGCCAGCCACTGCATCCGGTGAATAAACAAGCTGTATGTCAGTTTGCTTGGCAAAAGAGCGCAGGGCGTTATCAAGGCTCTGTTCTGCGATATTATATTGCTGGGGCTGGCCCGCAGCCATGGCCGGTGCCACCGCCGCAAACGCCAAAGCTGATACAGAACTGGCAGCAATAAAGCGGCGCATTCGTTTGCTGGCATTCTTCATTCTTGTATGTCCATTTTGTGGATAATCCATTTCATCACTCCCCGTAAGCTGGATTGTTTCATCATGGGGCTATAACGAAACAGAAGGTTTTCACCCCCCCAACGCATTTAATTATTTTGCCCAACCAGCATGATTTTGCCGCTATCATCGCGCTCAACCATAATGCCAAAGCCGCTTTCCAACGCCAACAGGGCTGTCTCTGTGTCTCCTACATTAAAGACACCACTTATTTTAAGACCATTCAATTTTTTATCTTCAATAACAATTGGGCTGGCTGCATAGCGCCCAAATTCCTGCACAGCTTCGGCAAGCGTGATATTATTGAAATCCAACTTGCCCTGCCGCCAGGCGGTTTCCCGCTTGATATCCACCTTCTGAACTTTCAAAGAATTACTACCAGTCGGCTTGCTGGTATAAATAATCTGTTCACCCG
Source organism: Kordiimonas sp. (assembly GCA_050289785.1). Taxonomy (GTDB): domain Bacteria; phylum Pseudomonadota; class Alphaproteobacteria; order Sphingomonadales; family Kordiimonadaceae; genus Kordiimonas. The sequence goes on along the minus strand of JBNKGK010000086.1, from coordinate 9,858 downwards.
GCACCAACTTTTGCCGCCACCCAGCCCCCTGCTCTGCAGCTATGACAGATGTCACCTCTACCGACCCATCCACAAGGGTGACCTGCACTTCAGAGCGTTTTTTATACACCTCAAAAGCCGTACCAAGCGCATTCACGACACTATTACCAAGGCTAACGCTGAAAGGCCGGTTTGGGTCTGATGCTACCGTGAAATAAGCCTGCCCCTGCACTAATGTCAGCAGGCGCTTATCATCGGTGTAGCGCACCTCAACTGTGGTACCCGTATTGAGTTCCAGCCGGGAGCCATCAGCCAGTTGTACAGCCCGTTGTTCCCCCCTCATCGTACTGTATATGTCTGGCTGGTTGAAAAATAAAAATTTATCCAGTGCAACAAGAGCAAACACAATAACTGCTGCCATAGCCGCAACTGCCGCAGGCCTGAAGAAACCCGTAAAGAAAGATGATAAGCCTTGTTTTTGGGATAAACGCTGTTCTTCCTGCCCGGTATGACGCAAAGCAGAATCTCGCGCTGCCATAATGATAGGGCTGGCATAAAGGGCCCCTAGCGTGCCCCAAGCCTTCTCCAACGTTTCAAACTCTTTGCCATGGCGAGTGTCTGCCGCCAGCCACTGCCGGAAATCTGTTTCTTCCGTGTCGCTCAAGCCACCTGTCAGCCTTCTCGAGAACCAGCCTGCCGCCTCTTCCTGAATTTTACCTTGCACCTTAGTCATGATCCAGGCTTTCCATTTCCTGCCTGCACCTTAGCAGGGCTTTTGATATCTGTTTTTCTACTACCCCAAGCGAAATACCCAAGTGGGCTGCAATTTGCCTGTTTGTCATGCCGGAAAAACGGCTCAGCACAAAAACCTCACGGCATTTCTCAGGCAGGGATAAAATCACCTGCTCCACCCTTTTGAGCTCCGCTTTCGCTTGTAAAATATGGTCAGGCCGGGAAGCCGGCGCCACTAATGCCTCTGTATCGCAGGGCACATGCTGTTCGGCTTTATGGGCCTTGCGTCGCCGCACTTCATCCCGCACCAGGTTGCCAGCAATTCGGTAAAGCAGTGCTTTGGGGTATGAAAGAAGTGGGTGTTTGTCATAGTTCTTATAGAAGCGCAGGAACACCTCTTGCGACATATCTTCTGCTTCCTGCAGAGAGCCGGTTTTTTTATACAAAAAGGCCTTTATCGCCCCCAGGTATCTGGCGGCAACATCCCCTTCTGCTTTCTCTTTTCTCTCCGGCAACACCAGGTTTTACCCCTCCGGCTTTAGCTATCTTCTTTCGGTTTACCACATATAACGAAATACCGCTTCTTTACCCCCCCCCAAGCCTAACGATATTTTTTTTGAAACGCCGTAAACAGGAAAAGGCAGCACCCGAAGGTGCCGCCAAGTAACTGCCGTGATTGGAGTATTATTCCTTAGAATGAGTAGCCAACACTGATCCCGTAGGTGCGAGGGGGCAGATATATAGAGTTCAGACGAGGCCCATAGACTCCGCTAATGGCTCCTGATTTGTCTGTTGCAACAAGCGCATCGCCAATATTTTTCATCCAGCCAGACACACGCCACCGGCCTTCTGCATCCTCAAAGGTCAAACGAGCATTAATCATGTTAAAACCATCCTGCAGCAGCATTTCATGATCAACTGTGGCATCTTCAAACGGCGTAAAGAAAATACGGCTTTTGTAAGAATATTCACCACGGATTGTTAGCGTTCCCCAATCTCCCACCGGTAGCATATAGTTCAAACCAATATTAGCCGCCCATTTAGGGGCATTGCTTAACTGGTTCCCGGAAACATCAAAGTCTGCTCCATCACGAAGCTGATCCACCGCATTGGGCCAATTGTTATATGTAGCGTCCAGAAAAGAAAAATTTCCATCAAAAGACAAGGCATCACTCAGGTAAGCCTGAACCTCCACTTCCATCCCCTGAATAACTGCCGTCGCTGCATTACTAACCAAATTTTGGTATATCCCTGAAGGGCCAATACCAAAGGAAAGAACCTGAAGATTTGTATAGTCCATGTAAAAGGCTGATAAATTAGCATTAACCCGACGATCAAATAAAGATGCCTTCAACCCGGCTTCATAGTTGACGACCTCTTCCGGGTCATAGGCCTGGCCTTGCAGGGTGTTCCCGTTGAATCCCCCAGCCTTAAACCCTTTTCCAACTGTTGCATAAAACGTTAATTCATCGCTGACAACATAAGACAATGCCGCCTTCGGCGTAAAGGCTTTCCAGCTATCTTCCAATTGCTCTGAGTTTGCCCCTACAAACTGATCGATTGACTTTTCTTCAAAGCTATAGCGGGCGGCCAATGTCAACGACAGCCTATCAGACAAATCATAGCTCCCTTCTCCGAAAACAGCGTAAGCATCCCCTTGGGTATCAACCCCAACGGGCAGCACGAAAGACACGGTTGGAATAACCAGATCCAGATACTGAAACTCGCTACTATGGAAATAATAAGCTCCACCGACCCACTGAAAATTACTCTCCCCTGAAGAAGATACTGTAATTTCCTGAGAGAATTGTTTGTTGGTTCTGCGTTCTTTATCTATGCCCAGCATACTGAAGGGACTAGCGTCAGAGTCGAAAGATTCCAGCCAATGGAATTTTCGAAAACCCGTTAAAGAAGAAACAGTTACGCTACCGACGCCCCACTCTGCTTTACCGGTCAAACCCCAGGATTCTTTTTCGTTGATATTGCTATCATTTAAGTTCACAGCTCTACCGGAAGGCAGGGCCGCCCCCATTGTTTCTCCTGTAAGAGGGGTGTCAGGACGAAGCCTTGCAAACACCCCCCGCTGAGTACTGCTATCGGTAGAATAGTCTGCTGTTAACTCTGCATGAAAAGCACCTGATGGTTCGTAACCCAATTTGGCTCGAACTCCTGAAAAGTCGCCATCATCTAACGCGTCGCCATCAAAAATATTCGGTGTAAACCCCTCATGATCCCGTGTTTTGAAAGCGATCCGCGCAAGAAGTTTATCGCCCATCAAAGGACCACTTACATATCCCTCAGTCTCAACCAGATTATAATTACCAAAGGTGACCTCGCCACCACCTTCAAATTCAGAGGTAGGAGACTTAGAGATGATATTTACAGCACCACCGGTAGCATTTCTTCCGTACAATGTACCCTGAGGCCCCCTCAAAACTTCAATGCGCTCAACATCATACATCGACATACCAAGGTCCTGGAAGCTGGCTAGATATATACCATCACGATGAACAGCAGCGCCAGATTCTGCCCCTGGGCCTAGTTGACTGGAACCAATACCTCGAATAGTTACCCTCATCGATCCATTGCCATTGTTAACGTGCAGCCCGGCTGCAAGAAACTGTATATCCTGTAAGCTATTTACACCGCTTTCTTTAATACGATCTGAACCAAAAGCATTGATGGACATAGGCACATCTTGCAGGCTTTCGGCGCGCCTTGTGGCTGTCACAATAATTTCTTCCAGCACAAAGGAATTTTTGTTCGTATCCGCCTCAGCTTCTGTGGCGTGCTCGGCTCCTGCAGCTGTTTTTACCAGCAGCACATTTTCAGCCTGCATTTCATATGTCAGGCCACTATCTGCCAGAATTTTCTCAAGCGCTTCGCTCGGCTGAAAACGACCAACAACAGCATTTGCTGTGCGTCCGGCAACCACATCTGGCGAGAAAAGTATTTCCTGGTTTGTTAGCACGGCAAACTGGCTAAGTGCGGTGCCCAGCGACTGAGCCTTAATATTAAAATCCTGTTCCTGCGCCTGTACGGATGCGCCAAATAATGCGACTGACGCGACGCCAGCGAGTGCAAATTTCCTGATAGTTTTACGATGGTTTTTCATTCTTTCCCCTCCTGCGGAATACCCTGTTTTGCGGTTTCCCTTCACCGCTCAGGAGATAAGACGCAGGCTTTTTGTTCGAACTCATCAAAAAAATAATTATTTCAAAACATACCCTAAAAAATGCTTAAAATATAAAGAATTACTGGCCGTTCTTATCTCGCCAAATCAAGGTGATGTTGCCAGATTCTTCTACAGCATCAACAGGGAAATAGGCACTCACAGCTGCCACAAAACGGTCACTGGCCCCTGTTTTAAACACACCACTCACCTGCAACTGGTTCAGTCTTTCATCCTTCACAATCAACTTTTTCACAGAATATCGATTGATTTCCTCAATGGCATCCCCAAGCGGCTCACCATCAAAAATAAGCCTGCCACTTTGCCAGCTTGTGATCCGCTCCACATTGGCGAGCCGAACCTGTGGTGCACGCGCTTCCGAGGCAATATATTGTTCACCGGGGTTAAGCTCCAGCGCGTCAACATCCGGCTCAGCAATAGCCACCTTACCATCCACTAATGTAACGGTGAGCGCCCCAGTACCTTTCACCCGCACATCAAAGCTGGTGCCAAGCACGGTAATCTCCCGCCCGCCAGCCTTCACCACAAAAGGCCTTGTCGCATCTTTCACCACATCAAATAGGGCCTGCCCTTTCAGCATAATAACACTACGTTCACCTGATGAATAATTAACGCGCACCTGGCTATCCGTGTTCAATGTCATCACCGACCCATCAGCCAGTGAAATGGCAGAGCGTTCGCCAATCTGAGTGGCATATAAGGGAGGTACATCCTGTTCAAAAAGCGAAGCAAAACGCTCCCGCAGCCCCAACCCCGGCCACAAAGCGACACCACCGGCCATCAACAGCACGCTCGCCGCAAGTGCTGCATATTTAACCCAACCTCGCTCTGGTTTCTCTGGCCCCATGGCCAGAGCCGCCTCGCGCATGGCCATGATATCATCATCGATGGCCGCTGCAGCCAGATCATCCCAGCTTTCCTGAAGGCGAGCATAAGCGGTGGCATGGGCCGGAGCTTCATCATGCCATGTTTCAAACGCCTGCTGATCTGCAACAGAAAGTTTGCTATCCCGCCTTCTTGCAAACCAGAAGGCTGCTTTATCTTCCACCGTTTCAGGCATTTCTCTCTGTTCCCATGCCATTAATCTGCCCCCACACGAAAAGCCACATGGCTAATAGCTTTCATCATATGCTTTTCCACCGAGCTTTTTGAAATGCCAAGCCTGCGGGCAATTTCCACATATTGCAGTTCTTCAAACCTGTGCAGAAGGAATATGGCCCTTGTGCGCTCTGGCAACTCCTTCAAGGCCATTTTAAGGGCATCAATACGCTGACGGCCCGCCATCACCCGCTCGGGTGACAAAGCCTCCTTGCCATGGTTTTCTTCCTCGAAGGTTTCATGATCAGAGACATGGCGCACCATATCCCGCCGGGCGCGATCCCGCAGGATGTTGGCCGCCATCTGAAACAGATACCCTTCTGGGTTATCAATATCCTTGCCTACCCGTGCCGCCAAACGGCAAAACACTTCCTGAACCAGATCATCCACATCTGTGGGATTATGAACCCGCTTGATAAAAAAGCGTTCCAGAGGGGCTTTATAAAGATCTGCCAATTCTTTCAGGCGAGCTTCCTGAAGGTGCCCCGCACCATCATTTTCATGCCCTAAACCGACATAAGGTGATATGTCAGTCTTGTCCTGCATTTGCCCTCTTCCCCTTCAAAACCCTAGCATATCAAGGCCTCTATTGTACGCCCTTGGGCCCATTTCAGCCAAATGGTTTATTTTTTGAGGTCAAAGCAAAACCGTGCGTCTTACTATAGTTTGAGGGTTTAAAAGGCAGTAAAAAAGCGGCACCATGGGGGGCACCGCTTTCCTTCACACGACCTTTATCTGATTAGAAATTATAGCCTACAGAAACACCATAGGTTCTAGGGGGCAGTAAGTTACTGATAGGATTAAGGGCGTTACCCCGGGTTTCGCTGGCCATCAACTCATCTGTGACATTTTTCACATAAGCCGCAATCTGCCACTGACCATCAGCCTCAGCGAACGTCAAACGAGCATTTACAACACTTACCGGTTTTTGAGACAGTGGCTGTTCCTCAAAAGGAGTGAAATATATTCTGCTTTTGTAAGAGTATTCACCACGTAGTGTTGCAGTTCCCCAGTCTCCTACCGGCACCATATAACTGGCTCCTAAATTCACAACCCACCTGGGAGAGCTGATCATTCTGTTGCCGGAAACATCAAATGTGGCACTACCCCGATTAATATCAATGGCATCAGGCCAGCTTTTATAGCTGGCATCAAGATAGGAGAGATTACCATCAATCGACAAGGCATCTGTCGGCCTTGCATCAATCTCAATTTCAGCACCACGAATTTTTGATGCAGCCGCATTATCTACACCGTTAATAATACCACCGGTTATTGGGTGAATTCTGAACACTTTCACCTGTAGGTCGCTGTAGTCCATATGGAAGACAGACATATTGAAACGAAGACGCTCATCTAAAAGCAATGCTTTGATACCAGCTTCATAATTTGTCACTTTTTCAGGGTCAAAGCTTCGGCCTTGCAAAGTATTCAGCAGATACCCACCTCCCTTAAAGCCTTTGCCAACTGTCACATAAGCCGTAAGGGCATCATTAAACTCATAACTTAAAGCGGCTTTAGGAGTAAAAGCTGTCCATTTGGAATCAATCATCTCCACATTGAGCGCCCCAAAACCTTCAGAACTTTGATGAACATATTTGTCTTCTTCACTATATCGGGCACCAACTGTCAGGGTGAGATTCTCAATAATGGGGTAACTTGCTTCACCAAAAACAGCATAGGCTGTCCCGCTTAGTTCCGGAGTAATAATATAAAGGGTCGCGCCAAGCCCAGGCAGACGGAAATCAATATATTCTGTCAACTCACTGGTGAAATAATAACCTCCAACGATCCATTCCAGAGGGCTATCGCCGGCAGAACTTAGTGTCAGTTCCTGCGAAAACTGCCAGGAATCCTGAAAGATTTCTTTGGCAAGTGAAGAGCTATTTGGGCTGTAGTCAAAGTCTTTTGCCAGGAACAAATCAAGTTCACGATACCCTGTCACGGACGTGAGAGTTACATTTTCAAAGTTCCACTCCGCAAGGGCATTCGCCCCCCAGACCTTCACATCCATAATATTGTCCGCATCAACATTAACCGTGCGAGCAGTCGGCAACAAGCCTATAACTTCAAATGGAAAACCATTGCTGCGACCATAATCCAGCCCCAGGTCAAGCTTGAAGGATTCAGAAGGCGTATAGCGCAGTTTTGCACGCACTGCTGCGGTATCATCATCATCCAGCTTACTGCCATCATGCAGGTTGGTCAGATAGCCATCCCGCTTGCGAGTGGTAAAGGCTACCCGGCCAGACAATTTATCTTCTATGAGGGAGCCACTTACGTAACCTTCTGTTTCTACCAAGCTATAATTACCAAACGTTACACGACCGCCAGCCTCAAACTCTTCTGTCGGGTCTTTCGTAATAATATTAACGGCACCGCCTGTCGCATTTCGGCCATATAAAGTACCCTGCGGGCCCCTTAACACCTCTATCCTTTCAATATCAAAGAAAGAAAGGCCAATATCTGGCCGATGGCCCAGATACACCCCATCGCGATGGGAAGCGACACCAGGTTCAGCACCCGGTGGAATTTGGTTGGTACCGACACCACGCAAGGTGAGCTGCACATTGCCAAATGCCTCGGTAACGTGCAAACCAGCCGCCAGGAAAGGTAGATCCTGTATTTCTGCTACACCACTTTGCTCCAGCCTATCGCCACTAAAAGCATTAATAGACATAGGAACATCCTGCATGCTGGAGCTGCGCTTTGTCGCTGTCACGATAATCTCTTCCAGCACAAACCCCGTGTCTTTTAAGTCTGCACCAGCCTCAGCCATCTCTTCACCATAGCCGGATGAGGCTTTTACGATGGTGAATTCTCCGTCAGCCCCGCGCTGATGCTTGAGGCCAGAGCCTTTCAGCAGCAGTTCAAGCGCGTCCTCAGGCTCCAGATTACCAGAAACATAAGGTGCTGTTTTGCCCTGTACCAAATCAGTTGGGGCTACCACCAGAAAATCAGATTGTTTGGAAAAGGCAATCAGCGCCTTGGAAAGCGGCTGTGCATCAATATCGAAAGATTTTGCTTCGGCCACAGCCCATGTTGGCGTGATAGCCACAGACAAAGCCAGCGCAGAAACAGACCCCACGCTCCAGCGGCGCAGGGCGCCCATTACATTTTTACAGGTCATACCAGACATCGGTTTTTCCTCCCCATTACATTCTGGTTCTTCATGAACAGAGGCCATAGCCCTGTTCTGCCTAAAGAACGTATGAAGAAATGGATCGTGCACTTTATTACCGATATTATTTCGCCTTAATATAAAAACACCATATTTTACATATAGTTAATAACGTTATTTTTTTGCCTGTGCCACAAGGAGTGTTTGCCCCTTCTCTGTTTTTTCCACAACCAGAGGCAAGGCCACCTGCAAGCTACGCAGGAGCTGGTTAATCTCCCCCGCTTTGAAGGCCGCTGTCACCTGCAGAGAGGCCAGGCTATCATCCGCGATGATAATTTTATCCTCAGAATAACGGTTTGCATCTGCCACCACAGAGGCCAGCGATGCCCCATCATATACCAGCCGTCCCCTACGCCAGGCACCGGGGGCACGTTCTGCCTGCGATATGTTAGCCGGCTCTGTGACCCCAGCCTCTGTCACCATGGCATGCTGGCCTGCTATCAGCACTTGCTGGCCAAAAGCGTCCACACTCACAGAGCTGTTTTTCTGCACTTTTACAGCCCCATCCTGCACAGCGACCCGCACCACCTGAGGGCCATAAGCCACATCAAACTGGGTGCCCAGCACCTGAATATCAGCCTCCCCCACAGTGACTATGAAGGGGCGAGCCGCATCCGCCTTAACATCAAAAAAGGCTTCACCTGAGCGCAGATAAATTTGTCTCTTGCGGCTGGAATAATTCACCTCAGCGCTGGACCGTGCCCCAAGCGTGACAAAGGAACCATCGGCTAAAGCGATCTTCTTAATCTCTCCGGTCTGTGTTGTCAGTCCGGTCACTTCCGGGGCCAAAAGCTGCCATGGCTGCCACACCAGCATGGCAGCCGTGATACCAACGGCAACAAGCACAGGCACGGGCCTTACCATAGGGGCAAAAACAGTACGCAAACCACCCCAAAGGCGTTCGGCAAAGCCTGTTTCTTCTTTCAAATGCGCCATCTGCCCGAGATCATCCCACACGATGCGAGCCATATCATAGGCATATTGATTTTCGCGACTGGCCACCAGCCAAGCGTTAAAATCCCGCTGTTCAGAGGCGTTTAAAGGGCCTGAAGCCTGCTTTCTGGCCCAGGCCCGCGCCTCTGCCCGGCTATCATGCTCTGGGATGGTATGTTGTGTTGCGGAAGCCATCAGTTCTCACCCACCTTATCCTGATATGCTGCTTCAAGGGCCAGTTCGCACTCAAGAAGCGCCTTATCCACAATCTTTTTCACACCGGATTTTGATCGCCCGGTCTCAGCTGCAATCTCTGCATAAGAAAGCCCATCAATACGGTGTAATAGTAATAACTTCCGCTGCTTTGCAGGCATCTTGCGGATTGCGGCCTCTAGTATGGCAAAACGCTCTCTCTCTATAAGAACGTGCTCAGGCGATGTTGTGTTCCTCCATCGACTCACATTCTGACATCGTCAACAACCTCTTCAGCCACCATGGCCTCGAACTTAATGCTTAAATCTTTGGATTTAAGCTTGGGGGAGTAGCTGGGGTGCTCAGGTATGAGTGGTTGCTCTGTTTGTCCTGTTCCCCACTTTTCTTGTCATTTTATCACTTGTCTTGTTATCCACATCATCATTACCCCTGGCATGCATCCTAGCAGTAATTATCTTCTCGTAGTTTAAAAAGTGTCTTAGAGCGTCTAATAAAACTCTCTCACATGACATGGTTAGGTTTCACATCC
>JBNKGK010000085.1:0-11147 GCA_050289785.1 Kordiimonas sp. | reverse complement strand
ACTCTGCCCCCCAACACCCCATATATACAGCGGCATGACTACGAACTTACAGAACCGCCGGTTCCTGAAAATGCATGGGCTAGGCAATGATTTCATCATTTTTGATGCCCGTGAGGAAGATATCTCTCTCACGCCTGAAGCCGTGCGCGTGCTTTCTGACCGCCACACAGGCGTTGGCTGCGATCAGCTTATCATCATGCGCCCTGCCCTCAGCGCTGATATTTTTATGGAAATTCGCAATGCCGATGGCGGCCGCGTGGGTGCCTGCGGCAACGCCACCCGCTGTGTGGGCCTCTTGATGCTGGAAGAAACCGGACGGGACTGTGCAACCATTCAAACAGATGCTGGTATATTGACTGCTACACGCCACGAAGCCGGGGTGCTGGTAAACATGGGCCTCGCGCGCACTGAATGGCAGGAAATACCCTTGGCTCAGGCCAGTGATACATTAGCGGCGAACCTGACAGTTGGCCCCTTATCTGCCCCCGTTTGCGTGAATATGGGCAACCCCCACGCCATTTTCTTTGTGGAAAACGCCGAAACCATAGACCTTGAACACTGGGGACCAGAGATAGAGCAGCATGCCCTTTTCCCTGAACACGTGAATGTATCCGTCGCCAGCGTGCGGGATGGCCATATCCGCCAACGCGTGTGGGAGCGCGGCGCAGGCATTACCATGGCTTGTGGCTCTGGTGCCTGTGCAGCTATGGTGGCAGCCTCCCGGCGCGGCCTTGTAGGGCGCAGCGCCACTGTCACACTGGATGGTGGCCCGTTGGAGATTACATGGCGGGCCGATGGCACCGTTGATATGGCTGGCCCGGCCACCCTTGTTTATGAAGCTGTGCTGCCAGCATGAGCGGCGCTGATGTCATCACCTTTGGCTGCCGCCTCAATGCCTATGAATCAGAGGTGATGCGCCGCCACGCGGCGGAAGCAGGGCTGGATGATATTATCGTGATCAACACCTGCGCGGTGACAGCAGAGGCCACACGCCAGGCCCGGCAAAGCATCCGCCGCCTGAAGCGTGAGCGGCCAGACACGCCCATTATCGTTACAGGCTGCGCCGCACAGATAGACCCAGCCCAGTTCGCCAAAATGCCGGAAGTGGCCAAAGTGCTGGGCAATCAGGAAAAGCTGGAAGCCAAAAGCTTTAAAGGCCTTAGCCTTGAAGGTGCTGAACGCGTGCAGGTGAATGATATTTTCTCGGTTAAAGAAACCGCAGGCCATTTGATTGATGGCTTTGGCGAACGTGCCCGCGCCTTTGTACAAATCCAGAATGGCTGTAACCACCGCTGCACCTTCTGCATCATCCCTTATGGCCGCGGCAACAGCCGCTCTGTTGCCATGGGTGAAGTGGTGGAGCAGATCAAACGGCTGGTGGGCAGTGGCTTTAACGAAGTTGTGCTCACGGGTGTGGATATCACCAGCTTTGGCGAAGACCTGCCGGGCACCCCAAGCCTTGGCATGCTGGTGCAAAAAATCCTCAAGCTGGTGCCAGACCTGCCGCGCCTGCGCATTTCCTCCATCGATAGTATCGAGGTGGATGAACCGCTGTATGACGCCATTATTGGTGATGCGCGCCTGATGCCACACCTGCACCTTAGCTTGCAGGCAGGGGATGATATGATCCTGAAGCGGATGAAACGCCGCCACCTGCGCAGCGACGCCATCGAGTTTTGCAGCCGCGTGCGGGCCGCCCGGCCGGAAATGGTGTTCGGTGCCGATATCATCACTGGCTTCCCCACGGAAACGGAAGAAATGTTTGAAAACAGCCTGAAGCTGGTGGAAGAATGTGACCTCACCTGGCTGCATGTTTTCCCCTATTCTGAGCGGGAAGGCACGCCTGCCGCCAAAATCCCGAACAAAGTGCCAAAGCCCGTGCGCAAGGAACGCGCCGCCCGCCTGCGCGCGGCGGGAGATGCACGGGTGCAGGCGTTATTTGAGCGCGCTGAAGGCGCACAGGCCACGGTGCTGGTGGAACGTGCTAGTGCTGATGGCATCTGCACAGGCCATACGGAACAGTTTATTCCCGTAACCATCACGGGCGCGGGCATAGAGGCGGGCGATATGGTGCCCGTGACCCTTGCCCCCCATGATGAAAACGCCATGCGGGGGCTTCTCTAAGCCCCCATCTACTTGATTAGGTGGCTGTTTTCTTTTCCCTCTTGGGTTTAATATAGATTTTCGCCAAATCATTATAAACTTGGCCTGCATCAAATATTCTTTGTTTCTGGAAAGAGGTAAGCGCTGATATATCCTTAGCTTTTAAAATTCGAATCTGCAGAACAGCTTTATAACCTGCATTATTATTGGTACCGATTGCCGTGCCATTCATATACGTGGTTTGACTACGGATATAACTCGCCTGCTCTTCTACAATAAACTGCACGCCGCCTTGCTTTTTCACTATTTCAGCAGCCCGCAACAGAGACATTTCTTCAACATTAATCAAAGAAGAAGCTGTTCCCATAAACTCTATCGACCAGAGGTTGTCTTCCAGCTCTTTATCCTTAAAGCCTTCAGCTTTAAGTAAAGGTATGTTTGAGGAATAGCTATCATGACGAATATAAGGCTTCCAAACCGGGGCAACCTGAAAAAGCCTTGCGTAATCCATCTTGGCTACTTTTCCAGACATGTAGCCACTATCAGACGGCAAACTGAATTTGCCTCCATACACTGATTTAAGCCCCGCACAATGGCCAGCAGGAACAGAGGCCAGCAGCGAGCGAATTTGTACCATTGTAATGCGATTAATCTTCTGGTTCGTTAACGTCAAATATGCATCGCAGGCCTCATCAAGCGCACCATCACCCAGATAACGATATGCATTTATCACCGCTCTATATTGAGCCAATATGCCAACCAGTTTTTTCAACTCACTTTTGCTAAATTCAACGCTATTTGCTCGCCAGCGGTTTAAATTCAGAACCTCTTTTTTAATATCTCCCTGAGTAACTAATTGAAGTTTATCAGCATTTACAGGCTTGTCCGCCAATTCATTGATATCAATATTGAGAGAGACTGCCTGGAGGTTCAGGGTCGTTTCCGCTTTGTTAATCCAGTGCAGAGCTTGTTCAGGCTGGTTGGCCCGAGCCGCTGCTACAGCAGCATGCATTAATACGTCAGCCGCCGCTTCTTTATCGGCCTCGGGTACATCCTCTTTCTTTTTCTTTGGTTTACGAAAAAAGGCTGAATACATATTCCGGTTAGGTGGTTGATAATTCTTCTGAACCAAATATGACCACGCTTCTAATGAAACAAGCTCCCCTTCATCTCTTATGAGAGACCCCATGGCTTGCATATGCACGTTTTCTGTGGAGAATTTGGCCAACTGATTTAAAATGCTATGGTTTTCGAAATACCAAGGCCAATCCTTAGGCATTATGGCTAGGACATTACTAATGTATGTTTTGCTATACGGCTGTTCCATAACCAAGCCACGAGCTATAGCATACCCCTCTTCCATTTTACCGGCATTGAAGTAGATAACTGCCTCAACTGCTTGAATAGCGGAATCGACACTTTTCATATCCCGAGCATCATAACGCAGTGTTTGAGCAACTTTCTTCATCGCCGCTACATCCAACTCAGCCCCACCCCAATTACCGGCCTCCAGATTATGAATGGCATGAGCGCGTAAAATATTTACCTTGCGCAAGGGATAGCTATCCAGAACTGGTTGAGATAAAGCCTCATCGCACGCAGTGACCCCCATCGCCCCCTTGGCTCTGGCCCATGGTTTATCCTGTTCCGGCATTGCATTAACAATACCCAACGTAGCGATAGTTAAAGTACCACGCCCCATGAGTTTGCCAACATCCTCAGGAGCTGCATAACCATCACATTTATTCCAGAGAGAAACCTCTCTAGGAGTAGTGCGAACACAGGCAGAAGTAATCAATATTGCAACAATCAAAGTGAAATTGCGAAGAATAGCGAACATAACTCATTCTCTTTTAAAGAAATTTTGGTGCCGAGCTTAATACAGCTATAAATTGGGCTAAAACCTAAATGTGCCAGCCACAATTATCAACCCAAAAGAGATTCAATTAAATATTTAGTAGTTTTATAACCGTGGCAAATAGCTAACGCCGACCAAAAGATGTAATGGCAATAAAATCAGAAGAAGTGATGTTTTACTTGCATATTTTGCTCAAGTCATTAGTCCTGACACCAAGTTCAGTTTTAACTAGGCAGAGCGTATAAAGTCACAATCATGGCAGAAGAAAAGAAAAGCTGGTTCCGCCGCCTCAAGGACGGCCTGAAAAAATCAACAAGTGCCATATCCAATGGCATTACCGGCATTTTCACCAAAGCCAAAATTGATGATGACACGCTGGAGGAACTGGAGGACCTGCTGATCACCTCTGACCTGGGTGTGACCGTGGCAGGCAAGCTGACCGCCGAGCTTTCAAAAGATCGCTATAATAAGGAAATCACTGGCGAGGAAGTAAAAACCATTCTGGCAGATGGCATTGAGAAAATCCTAGCGCCTGTGGCCAAACCGCTAACGGTTTCCGGTGAGCATAAACCCCATATCATCCTCATGGCAGGGGTGAACGGGGCTGGCAAAACCACCACGATTGGCAAGCTTGCCAAAAAATTCCGCGAACAGGGCAAATCCGTGATGCTGGCAGCGGGGGATACGTTCCGCGCCGCAGCCGTAGAGCAATTGCAGGTGTGGGGTGAGCGCAATAATGTACCTGTTGTCACCAAGGAAATTGGCTCAGACGCCGCCGCCCTTGCCTATGAAGCGGTGGACCGCGCAGAACGCGAGGGCACAGACGTGCTGCTGATCGACACGGCCGGCCGCCTGCAAAACCGCGAAGAACTGATGGCAGAGCTGGCCAAGGTGGTGCGCGTGATTGGCAAAAAAATTGAGGGTGCCCCACATGATACCATCATTGTACTGGATGCCACCACGGGGCAGAACGCCCTGCATCAGGTGGAAGTATTCCAGAAGCTGGCCAATATTTCCGGCATTATCATGACCAAGCTGGATGGCAGCGCCAAAGGCGGCGTGCTGGTGGCCTGCGCCGAAAAATTCGGCCTGCCCGTGCATGCCATTGGCGTGGGCGAAGCCATCGAAGACCTGCAAGCCTTCGACGCCAAAGATTTTGCCAGAACCCTTGTGGGAATTGAAAGTTAAGTTTTGCCAAAAACTTTTTATTTGATGTTTATCTAAACCAAAACACACTCTAAAAGAGTAATTGAATACACTTTCAATTAGCGGGTATGTAATTGAGGACAGTGCATTTGATACCAGTTCAAAAATGTATATCCATCCAGCATTCTTCTCTGCATTAGGAACGGATAAGCAACCTCGATCGGAACGTCGTGTCACTTCTCTATAATCATGCCTAACTCTATAGAGTGACGATTAGAAAGCTGTAACATTCCACTAGCCTTCCCACTTAAGGCGCTGTATAAGCGCGCCCCATGACACAAGACGCACATCATGGTTCGAAAGTTGGTTTCGTTTCCCTCGGCTGCCCCAAGGCGCTGGTGGATAGCGAGCGTATCCTCACCAAGTTACGCAGTGAGGGTTATGAAACCGCGCCTGAATATCAGGGCTCTGATGTCGTGATTGTCAACACCTGCGGCTTTATTGATAGCGCCAAGGAAGAAAGCCTGAACGCCATCAAGGAAGCCATGAATGAAAATGGCAAGGTGATCGTGACAGGTTGCCTGGGCGTAGATGAAGGCGCCGTGCGCGAAGTGGTGCCCGGTGTGCTGGCCGTTACGGGCCCGCAGCAATATGAACAAGTGGTATCAGAGGTGCACAAGGCGGCCCCGCAGCCGCATGACCCCTTCACCCATCTGGTACCGGAAGCTGGCCTGAAGCTAACACCCCGCCACTATAGCTACCTGAAAATATCAGAGGGCTGTAACCACCGCTGCAAGTTTTGCATTATCCCGAGCCTGAGGGGTGATCTTGTCTCCCGCCCCATTCGGGCTGTGCTGCGAGAAGCTGAAAAGCTGGTGGAAGCGGGCACACAGGAACTGCTGGTTATCAGCCAGGATACATCCGCTTACGGGCTGGACCGCAAGCACGCCACAGAGATGTGGAAGACACAAGAAATCCGCGCACATATGACAGATATGGCCCGTGCGCTGGGTGACTTGGACGTGTGGGTGCGCCTGCATTATGTTTACCCCTACCCGCATGTGGATGAGGTGATCCCCCTTATGGCGGAAGGCAAGATACTGCCTTATATGGATATCCCTTTCCAACACGCCAGCCCCACAGTGCTGAAGGCCATGCGCCGCCCGGCCAATGAAGCCAAAGTGCTGGAACGCATTGCGTCGTGGCGGGACATCTGCCCTGAAATCGTGCTACGCTCCACCTTCATTGTAGGTTTTCCCGGCGAAACGGAAGACGATTTTAACTATCTGCTGGATTGGATGCGCGAAGCCCGGCTGGACCGCGTAGGCTGCTTCAAATATGAGGCTGTGGAAGGCGCGGCTGCCAATGCGCTCGCGAACCCCGTGCCAGAAGAAGTGAAGCAGGAACGGTGGGACCGTTTCATGGCTGTGCAGCAGGAAATTTCCGCAGAAAAGCTGAAAGCCCGTGTTGGCCTTGAAATGGCAGTGTTGATTGATGATGTGACAGACGAAGGCGCCGTGGGCCGCACCTATGCAGACGCACCGGAAATTGACGGCCAGGTGCATATCGCTGGTGCCATAGAACTTTCCCCCGGTGATATGGTGATGGCCCACATCACCGAGAGTGACGACTATGACCTTCACGGTGAGCTGGTCGCAGACGACGAAGAAGACGACTGGGATTGGTAGCCACACCATTCCCTCTTGAATTTCCTCCAACCACCCTATATCTGATTATAGCCCCTTCCTGATTGGCAGGGGCTTGTTGAAATAGCTTGTACTCAGGGCAGGGTGAAATTCCTGACCGGCGGTATTTTCCAGAAATGGAAAGAGCCCGCGAGCGCCCATAACCATCTGTGTTATGGGGTCAGCAGATCCGGTGAAAGGCCGGAGCCGACGGTTACAGTCCGGATGAGAGAGTGGAAGCAACAGACATATGCCTTTCCGGCATAGAATCTGTTATGCCTTGGTGCCTTTATAGGGCCTTGGTAATCTCTATTGATGCCCTGATTCCTGCTGTCTGAAAAATGGAGACATACAGTGAATCAGACCCAAACTAACCTAAACACCGTTACCCTGCACAGCTTTGGCACACCTGCTGAGCGTGTCCAAAACGCCATTGCCTCGCTGAAGGTTGGCAGCGGTATTCTTGTCGTTGATGACGAAAACCGCGAGAATGAGGGTGACCTTATCTTCGCGGCAGAAACCCTCACCACAGAGCAAATGGCCTTGATGATCAGGGAAGGCACCGGCATTGTCTGTTGTGCCCTCACACCGGAAAAACTGGACAAGCTGGAGCTCCCGCAAATGGTTGCCGATAATACCTCTTCCATGGGTACAGCCTTTACTGTGTCTATTGAAGCGAAGGAAGGCGTGACCACCGGTGTTTCCGCCCATGACCGGGTAACCACCATCAAAACAGCCATCAAGGAGGACTGCCAATCGGAAGAACTGGCCCGGCCCGGCCATGTGTTTCCCCTGCGTGCTCACCCCGGCGGGGTGTTAAGCAGAGCAGGCCACACAGAAGCCTCCCTTGACTTCATGCATCTGGCAGGCTTGCAGCCCGCCGCCGTTTTATGTGAACTCATAAAACCCAATGGGGAAATGGCACGCCTGCCCGAGATATGCGTCTTTGGCAAACAACAGCATATCCCTGTTGTCACGATTGCCGACCTTATCTCCTATCTACAGGAAACCGCTCAAGCGGCATAACAAGGCCGCATTAATGCCATGCTGCCCTGACCAGCGCGGACACCCCGCGCTGGTGCTTGCTAATTTAATTATATGCCCTATCCATACCTCAATGAGGAAGGGTAAACCATGCAGACAAATGAGAATGCTCAGATCCTGGCCGTGCGGCAGTTTAACCGTTTCTATACGCGGGAATTTGGATTCCTGCACAAACGCATCCTTGATAACAGCTATTCACTGATGGAAGCGCGGGTGCTTTATGAACTGGCGAATAACCCACCCCTGCGGGCATCTGATATTGCCGAAAGCCTCTCCCTTGATGCCGGATACCTGAGCAGAACCCTGAAACAGTTTGAGAAAAACAATATCCTGACCAAAGTGGCCTGTGAGATAGATGGCCGAAGTACAGAACTGCACATCACGGATCATGGCCGGGAGGAGGCCGATAGGCTTGCTGCCCTTTCTAACGCAGAAGTGCAGGAAAAGCTGGTACACCTCTCAGCAGAAGAGATAGAACAGCTCACAGAAGCAATGAAGGCCATAGAAAACACGCTACAACATTCGGAAAGCCCAACCATCGTGATCCGCAGCCAGCAATCAGGCGATATGGGCTGGATGCTGGAAGTGCATGGAGCCTTCTATAAGAAACGATACGGTTACAATAGCGGCTTTGAGGCTTTGGTCGCCCAAATCATTGCCGATTTTCTTGCTTCGCATGACAATGAAACGGAGCATTGCTGGATTGCAGAAGTGGATGGCAGACGGGCAGGCTCGGTTATGCTGGTTCAAGGAGGTAATGGTGTGGCCAAGTTGCGCCTCCTTTATGTGGAACCATGGGCTCGCGGCTTGAAACTTGGCCAGAAACTGGTGGAAACTTGCCAGCAATTTGCAAGAAATGCAGGGTATGTGAAGATAATGCTCTGGACAAATGCCGCCCTGCAAGAAGCTGGCAACCTTTATAAGAAATTGGGTTTCACCCTGGGTGCTGAGGAAACACACACTAAGTTTGGCACACCACAAACCGGCCAGACATACGAATGCGCCCTTTAAAGGCTGGCTGGCTTCCTGCCGCCTTTTACCCCAAGTGATAACCTGCATCCTGAATGGGTAAACCAAGCTCCGCCAGCTTGGTGTTCACCTGCGCTAAAAACGGCTTGAGCAGGCTTTCTGTCTGCGGTGAAAGGCTGTAATCCAGCGACACGCTCGGATCATTCTCCGCCAGTGTTTTTGCGCCAAGAATAACCTGCCCAATTGCCTGTATCCTGATTTTTTCCCTGATCAGCAGGCTGTTAAATTGGGGGGTATTATTTGTCATCGTGGTCAACTCATCAGGCCCTACCGCAAACTCAAAAGGTTTTTGCAAATTGAATTGCATATCCTTTAACAAGTTTAGCGCATGGCCTGCTTCACAGTCTGTCATGCCCACATTGGCGGCTGGCAGGTCTTCTTCCAGGGTAATGCCATGGTCTGTAAGACGTTCATGCAACAAATTTGTGTTTGCTTTGATATCTTCAAACAACACGACTTCTACATGAGGAAAATAGTCACGCGCCTTAAGGATCAGCGTTGTGTAATCCAAAAGGCCGAAAAGACCCTTGCTGCCTTTGATGATTTGATATTTTACAAAGTCTTCAAAGCTGCTTGTCATCCCTTCCATCGTCACACGATGCTTATAGAATGATTTCAGAAAGCTTAGCTGCTCCCTGATCACAAAAAGCGCCACTGTATCTTCCGGCATCACGGCCTTGAAACGCTGCAAATGGCTTTCGTAGCCATCCCCCATGGGGGTAACGGCGTTCTCATCACTCACGATAAACGTGTCAGCCCCCTGCTCTTCCGCCGCTTCAAAACCCAGGTTAAAAACTGTGGAAACCACTTTTTCATTATAATGATAGCTTGGAATATTCAGGATTTCCGTTTCCAGCACATATTGCACCTGGCTGGGGACATGGGATGTGGGACCTTTACCCAGATAGAAATTTTTGCCTTTTTCCTTCACCAGCATCTCCTGAATGGAGGTAGACATGGTTTTGGGCATTCCCAGATGCAACAGGCCTTTCATATGGTCTTCCTTTTTACTAACCCTGAATAGCGAAAGCCTTGCATATTTTATCTGGCCGATCCAGCTTGAAAATAAATGCTGCGCTTGATAGCCATAACGCAAAAGTGACCATAGGCCACATAGGCTGCAAAAGGTTTTCATGATAGAAAAGCCTGACTGAGGCATGAGAATGAACCTGACTGAGGCATGAGAATGAACAAGAAAATACTCCATACACGGCGGCAGTTTTTGAACCGATCCACGGCCATATTGGGCGGGATCGCAGCCACTGCCCTGTGGCCAGCATGGGTGGTAAATGCCTCTCAGGCAAAGAAGGCTGCAACCACACAGCGAGAATTTCATTTATCCATCGGTCGTGGCGGGCACTTAATTAATGGCGAAAAGAACAACCCCATAACCATCAATGGCCAGTTTCCCGGCCCCTTACTGCGCTGGCAAGAAGGGAAGGACGTTACCCTGCATGTGACCAACACACTGGATGCAGATAGTTCCATCCACTGGCATGGTATCCTTCTGCCACCAGAAATGGACGGTGTGCCGGGCATCAGCTTCCCCGGCATCAAACCCGGTGAAACCTTCACCTACCGTTTCCCGGTGAAACAGGCCGGCACATACTGGTATCATAGCCATTCAGGCCTGCAGGAACAGCTTGGCCATTATGGCCCAATTGTGATTGAGCCCCGCGAGGCTGACCCGGTAGCCTATGACAGAGAGCATATTATCGTTCTGTCTGACTGGACAGATAAAGACCCACACCACCTGTTTTATCAGCTCAAAAAACATAGTGAAAGCCTGAACTTCCAGCAACCAACCTTCATGGATTTCATAGACGATATTCATGAAAACGGTTTTAGCGATTCCCTGAAAGACAGGCTGAACTGGGGCCGGATGCGCATGAGCAAGACCGATATTGCTGATATTGGCGGCGCTACCTACACCTATCTGGTCAACGGCCACGGGCCTGACGATAACTGGACAGCCCTGTTCAAAGCGGGTGAACGCGTGCGCCTGCGTTTCATCAATGCTTCCGCCATGACCCTTTTTAATGTGCGTATCCCCGACCTGCCCATGACTATTGTACAGGCAGACGGCCTGAACGTGCAGCCGCTGGAGGTGGATGAGTTTCAGTTTGGCGTGGCGGAAACCTATGATGTGATCATCCAGCCCAAGGCTGACAAAGCCTATACACTGATGTGTGAAAGCATTGACCGCAGTGGCTATGCCCGCGCGACCATTGCAGCGCAGGAAGGGATGGCCACCCCCGTACCGCCCCTTCGCGACCCTCCTC
>JBNKGK010000084.1:0-11151 GCA_050289785.1 Kordiimonas sp. | reverse complement strand
ACGCGCCTACACATCCCCCATCTGGTACACGCCGCAATAATTCGATTCTAAGCAGAAAGGAAAGATACATGACACAGACAGCAGCATATGAAGGCCCTTTGGCAGGGCTGACCGTTCTTGATTTTGGCCATTATTATGCCGGGCCTTTAGTGGGGCTTTTGTTGGCAGATCAGGGAGCCAATGTTATCCGTATCGTAAGGCCCGGCCAGCGGGAACTGCCCGAGCAGCAGTATCGCTTGTTTAACAGAAACAAAAAAGTGCTGGAGCTAGATTTGAAAACGGCAGAGGGCAAGGAACGGGCACTGAAGCTGATCAAAAAGGCTGACGTTCTGATTGAAAACTTCCGCCCCGGTGTTATGAAACGTTTGGGGCTGGATTACTCTTCCGTGAAGGGCTTCAATCCGGCGCTGGTTTATATCTCTCTGCCGGGATTTTCTTCCAGCGATACAAAGAGGGCTCATATACAGGCCTGGGAAGGGGTTCTGGGCGCGGCCCTCGGGGCTTTCTCTGCCTATAATGGATTGAGGCAGCCGCTTGGTTACCCGCCTCTTTATACCTCATTGCCTCACTGTTCAGTGTATGGTGGTATTCACGGCGCGACGGCGGCTGTGGCGGCGCTCACAGCACGGGAAGATCATGGCTTTGGCACTGTCATAGAAGTACCTCTTGTGGAAGCGGGTACATCTGCACTTACGGACGGGTTTGTGAATAAACTGGATAAAACCAGACCTCAGAGTGGTGAAGAAGAGGCACCGAAGGATATGCCCGATACGGAGGACCCAATGGTCCCTTATCACTATCAGGCTGGGGATAGTGCCGTTACACAAACCGAAAAACTTGTTGAGGCTGGTCAGAAATTTACCCATCCGGGCTGTAAAAACTATCTGACGAAAGATGGCAAATTGCTGACAAACTGGGGCTTGGCCTGGGCCCCTCATGTAACAGCCTTTATGAAGGCACTGGGTATAGACAAGAAACTGGCGAGAGAGGGTTTTGTAAACCTTGGGCCGTGGGAGACAGGGCTGGATAATAATCTCTCAAACCCCTGGGTTCCTCTCAGCCCTGAGCGTTATGAGCGGCTGGAGCAGTTGATGAAGGAGACTATTGCTTCGAAAACAGCAGCGGAATGGGAAAACCTGATCCTGAAAAATATAGTGGGCCTGACACGGTCCCGATCTGAGTGGATGACAGTAGCGCCGTTGCAGGTCTCTGGTATGTTTACCAAGCTTGATAATGGTGTTTCGGAGCTGACTGTGCCGGGCCGTTTGTGTGATGTCAGTAGTTCAAATGGTGAACTGATGGAACAGGGCCATGATTTGGAGGCAGTTTCTTTTGATCAGGCTGTCAGCATCTTGAACTCGGAAAAAGCGGAACAATTGGCTGCAAAACGATCCGCTGTGAAAGGGGAGCGGCCAGAGCAGCGTAAAGGAGATTTGCTCAAGGGTCTGAAGGTGCTTGATCTGGCTAATGTGATGGCGGCGCCCATGTCTTGTTATGTGATGGGGCAATATGGGGCAGAGGTGATCACAGGCTGTGCCATCGGCAACTTCCCGGCCCATCAGCAAAATGTGCTGGAGGCCAATATGGGCAAGCGTAGTATTTTAAATGACACAAGCACGGCACCAGGGCGCGAGATTTTGGCACGGCTGGTCAAGCAGGCGGATGTGGTTTTGCATAATATTCTGGATCATACAGCTTTCCGTATGGGGGTCACCCATGATCAGCTTAAAGGGATAAAGCCGGATATTATCAGTTGTCAGGTTTCTGCCTTTGGTGGCTCCTACAGGGGTGGCTGGGAGAAACGCCCTGGGGTGGATATGTCTGTGCAGGCAGAAACCGGGCTCACTGAATTTTTTGGAGCTCCGGGTTATCCTCAGATGGTGGGGCTGGCGGCGGCCTGTGACTGTATCACAGGGCAAAGCGCAGCCTTCGCCATGATGCTGGCCGTGTATCAGAAGCGGGCAACAGGCGTGGCAGGCGAAGCGCGCACATCTCTCGCGCGGTCGAACAATTATTTCCAGCTTCCGTGGATGATTATGGAAAATGGTAATTGTGATTGGGGCGAAGAGAGAGGGCAGGCCACCTTCGGGCCAAACCAGAACCAGCGGATATACCAGACGGCTGATGGCTGGATATATGTGCACGCAAGAGAGGATCAGGCCGATTTGCTTTTAGAGGTGGTTTGCTCAGGCGGTGGCGCAACCGATGCAGATTTGGAGGAGGCTTTTAAAGGCCTGCCAACTGCGCATTGGGAAGAAGTTTTGGATGCTGCAGGCATTGCCCGGCATATGGTGATCGGCCTGGATGATTATTATGATCAGCTAACCCCGGTTGAGAATGACGCCGAACATGCAAAAGCTGAAGGACCGCTTGAGATGTTGCTGTGGGAAAATCACCCTTGCGGTACACCGGTTGCCCTGCCTTCCCCTACTTGGGTGCGCGTGGGTGAAGACCATAGCTATTACCGCTGCAAGGTATCTCCGAGGCGTGGGCAACATACACGGGAAGTGTTGCTGGAACTTGGATATGATGAGGGTCAGGTGAATCAGTTAATTGAAAACAGAGTAGCCTGGGAATATCAGCCCGAGATCGGCAATATGAATGACTTCTTTTATAACCCGAGATAGATGCTGATCTTCAATAGTATGAGCATGATTGGGAAAGCGACCTGGCAACGGGTCGCTTTTTTATTGTCTTTGTTCTGAATAAATATCCATAATATGGATATAAAATATTAATTAAAAACAATAGACTAATAGCATTTAGCCCATGTTTATCAAATTTAATTTGATAAATTGTGGAGTCAGGAGGAGACTTATCAATATGAGGTGAACAATAAATTGAATCAGCGGGAGAGAGTGAAGTAGATGAGGGGAATAAACCATCATGATAAGTGGACAGCAATAATTTAAAAGAGCCCTCGACAGGCTTGAATGTGTTTGATTGCGTCCCCCTGTTTAATGTGGAGTATCTCACTGTGCGTTGTATGGTGCGGTGACCGATTTGGCAGCGTCTTTCATGATCATTTACCCGCTTTTGGCAACAAAAATGTCTATTTTCAAGCGAGTGATAAAATGAAACAGCAAGACACAATTAATAAATTCAAACGCCTCTATGATGTGCGGGTGCCGATGCGAGATGGGGTTACCCTATCCACGGATATCACCATGCCTAAAGGGGAAGGGCCATTTCCCCTTGTGCTGGTGCGGACACCTTATCAGAAATCTATGGCAACTTTCGCGGGGGTGAACTGGGCCGAATGGGCAGAGTTTTATGCAGAGAATGGTTATGCCTTTGCTCTTCAGGATTCCCGCGGGCGGGGGGATTCTGACGGCGAGTATAATTACCATTTTCAGGAAGGCGCTGATGGCCATGATGCCATTGAATGGCTGGGTGAACAGCCATGGTGCAACGGGGATGTGGGTACCATGGGTGTTTCCTATCTTGCCATGGTGCAGTGGTTTGCAGCACGCGAACAGCCCTCTCATTTAAAATGTATGGTACCGACAGATGCGGGGCCAGACCCGATGGGCTCTGGGTACACCGGTGGAGCGTTTAAATCAGGCAGGTTGCCTTTCTTCGCTGCTGTGACAGGCCGTACCATGCAAGAGTCCAACACCATGGGCCTGGACTGGAAAGCCATCCAGAAGTGCCGCCCTTTATTAGAAGCGGACAGCTTCACCGGCAAGGCACCCCTCAAGCACTATAGGGATTTTATCAGCCACTCCACCTATGACGATTATTGGAAGGCAATAGATTACCAGCCGGAGGATTTCGGAAAGGTGAACATCCCTATCCTGCAGATATCCACATGGTTTTATGAATCCCACTATGGTGTTCAATATATGTGGAAAGGCATGCATGAGCATAATGGTAGGAATGATGACCATTATATGCTGGTGGGGCCATGGACCCATATGCAAACCCTCACAGGGGGGGGCTTAAGCCTGAATGAGCTTTCCTTTTCACCAGAGTCTGTGCTGGACCCCAAAGCTGTGCATCTCAATTTCTTTGATCGCTATTTGAAGAAAAGCGCTGACAGCTTCAGGGGGCACAAAGTACAGGTCTATCTCACGGGGAAAAATGAGTGGCGCAATTATGATAGCTACCCAGCGCCCGGCACACAGGCAACCCACTTCTTTTTAGCGAGTGACGGCCCGGCCAACACCCTTAATGGAGGTGGCCAGCTGGTTATGGAAGCACAGGCAAACCAAACGCCTGACCACTATGTTTTTGATCCTGATCATCCTATCACATACCCAGGTACGGAACTGGAGGATATTGGCTCTGACCACCGCCCTTATGAACGACGGGATGACATGCTGGTTTACACCAGTGATGTGCTCGACGCCCCTTTTGAAGTGTTGGGCAATATTCTTGTGGAACTTTATGCCTCGTCTACCGCGCTGGATACCGATTTCACGGCGACACTGACAGATGTTTACCCCGATGGCCGGTCTGTCATCATGGGCACACCGCACCGGGGTATTTTGCGGGCGCGCTACAGAAAAGGGCTGGAGAAAGAAGTGCTTCTCACACCGGGCGAGGTGGATAAGTTTGTGATAGACCTTGGCCATATTGGGCATGTGTTTTTACCCGGCCATAAAATCCGTGTCGCCATTTCCAGCAGTGCAGCCCCTTATCACAGCATTAATCCGAACACGGGTAACCCCATCGCGACAGATACGGCTGATCCGGTGCACGCACATCAAACCATCTATCATGATGTGACGCACCCCTCAGCGCTCATTCTGCCGTGTTTGCCAAATGACATACAGGCTAGTGAAAAGAACAGGTAAGAAAGCATGAATGAACAAAATCAAACAGGTCAATCTGCCCTTTTAAAAGGCGTCAGGGTGCTGGATTTTTCCCAGTATCTGGCGGGGCCCACAACCACCCGTATGCTCGTGGAACTGGGTGCTGATGTGATTAAAGTGGAGCGGGCAAAGGGGGGTGATCCTTCCCGCGGGTTCCCGCTCATAAAAGAGGGCCAAAGCCTCTATTTCATTCAGCAGAACAGGGGCAAAAAAAGCCTGTGTATTAATTTTGATCAGCCAGAAGGCCTTGCAATTGTGAAGGCTCTGGCGGCAAAGGCGGACGTTATTGTTGAGAATTATGGCCCCGGCGTGATGGAAAAGCGAGGGCTGGATTATGCATCCCTCAGCAAGGTTAATCCGGGTCTGGTTATGTGTTCTATTTCGGCCTTTGGCCGCAAGAGCACTCTGTCTCATCTTACGGGATATGATTATATCGCTCAGGCCTTCTCTGGCCTTATGCATATGACAGGGGAACCGGATGGCCCGCCGCAACCGGTGGGTATTTCCATCGCGGATGGTGTGGCTGGTGTGAATGCCTTTGGGGCCATTGGCCATGCCCTGTTCTACCGCGAACGCACAGGCCAGGGCCAGCATATTGATATATCCATGGTGGATACGCTTTATCATATGCTGTCAGTGGAAGTGCAGCTTTACACAGGTAGTGACGGTGCCATCAAACCTCAGCGATTTGGTGTCCATAGCTCTGGATCGTGTCCTCAGGGGACGTTCAAGGGGCCTAAAGGTTGGATTGTGCTAATGGTGCATGACAGGCAATGGCCAGGTTTCTGCCGGGCGATTGGCAAGCCTGAGTGGGCAGATGATCCGCGTTTTGCGTCTCTCTCCCTCAGGGCGCAGCACCGGGAAGAAATTATCAGCACGATCGAAGCTTGGATGCAGACCTTCCCGGATGATGAGGCCGTGCTTGAGGTGCTTCGCCAGCACAGGGTGCCAGCGGCCCCGGTGCTGAGTATCGAGGAGACTGTGAACCACCCCTATTTCACCGACAGGAATATGGTTCGGGCGGTTTCTGACCGAATTCTGGGGAATGTCACCATACCGGGTTTTCCTATCAAATTTTCGGAAATGTCGACAGACCTTGAGGTGGAGACCTCTTTCCTCGGTGAGCATAATGAGGAAATCCTCACCGATCATCTGGGGTGGCAGGCAGGTGCCATACCAGAGCTTTACACAAAAAATGTGCTGTACCGCGATGAAACCGCGCGGGAACGCGTGGCCACAGCAGCCCCGGCTGAACGGACGGTGGGATAGATATTCAGGAGAAGTAAGATGCGTTTAATCACAACAATTGTACCCCACGATAATTTGTGCCATGTGCCGGATGCGGCAAGAGCGTTGGAGGAACAGGGCTTCCATGGCATTGTGACACCAGAGAACAAGCATGATGCTTATCTGCCGCTGGGTGTGGCCTCCACTGTTACGGAAAAAGTGCAGCTTGGCACCTGTATCGCCCTTTCTTTTGTGCGTAGCCCGATGGTGACAGCCATGCTGGCGTGGGACATACAAAATGCCTCAAATGGCCGTTTTGTGCTGGGCCTTGCCACACAGGTGAAGGGCCATAATGAGCGGCGATATTCTGTGCCGTGGTCAGCGCCTGCGCCGCGTATGAAGGAATATATCCAGTCGCTCCGCGCGATCTGGAAATGCTGGAAAACCGGTGAGCCGCTTAATTATGTGGGCAAGCATTATCAGTTCACGCTGATGACCCCCAATTTCACCCCTGAGCCAATGGAAGCCCCCACTCCGCCTGTTACCATGGGGGCCATTGGGCCTGCCATGCTGCGTGTGGCTGGCGAAGTGTGTGACGGTGTGCGCCTGCACCCTTTCTGCACAAAATCCTATTTGCAGAATGTTGTGATGCCGGAACTGACTGTTGGCATGGAGCGCGGTGGCCGTGTGCGCGAGCAGTTTGAAATTACGGGCAGTATTTCCATCGTCACAGGCAAGGATGATGCGGCTGTGGCAGAAGCTTTTGAATGGGCCAGATACAGAACGGCTTTCTATTCCTCTACCCCCGCTTACTGGCCGGTGTTAGAGCATCACGGGTTGGAGGATATGGGGCATAAGCTCAATAAAATGTCCAAGGAAAACCAATGGGATAAAATGGCAGCTGAAGTGCCTGATGATGTGGTGCATCTTTTTGCGGCTGTTGGCAGGCATGATGAGATTGTGGGCAATATTCGTGACAAATTTGACGGCTGTGACACCATCTACACCGTGATGCACAACACTTCCCCTGAAGCGCTGCCATCTGATCTCATTCAGGAAA
Organism: Kordiimonas sp.; assembly: GCA_050289785.1. Lineage (GTDB taxonomy): Bacteria > Pseudomonadota > Alphaproteobacteria > Sphingomonadales > Kordiimonadaceae > Kordiimonas. The sequence continues at coordinate 4,047 of JBNKGK010000084.1, read as the reverse complement.
TTGGCAAGCTGCCCACAGTCTTTCAGGGCTATCCCCAACAGGATGTGTAAAGGAGGATGGCATGGCTGAATTATCAAAAATAGCAATTTTAGGTGGCACGGGAAGCCTGGGGTCTGGTCTGGCTTTGCGGTGGGCTTTGGCGGGCTATCCTGTTCTCATTGGCTCCCGATCCGCCGAAAAAGCGGAAGAAACTGTAGCGCATATCAAGGCTATGGCAGCAGAGCGCGGGAGGCAGGTAAACGTTTTTGCCCATGCAAATTTTGAAGCGGCGGAGGCGGGTGATGTTGTCGTCTCCTCCGTTAAATTTGAGCACCAGAGGGCCTTGTTGGAAGAGGTGGCGCTCGCTCTTCAGGGCAAGATACTGATCGATACAACAGTGCCACTGGTGCCGCCTGCTGTTGCTCGGGTGCAGCTCCCTGTCGGCGGGTCAGCCGGGCAGATTGCTCAGGCTATTTTGGGCGAGGCTGTGCAGGTGGTTTCTGCCTTCCAGAATGTGGCGGCGCAGCACCTGCATGATTTGGGTGAGGTGCCCTGTGATGTGCTTGTGTGTGGTAACAGCAAGGAAGCCAGAGCCGAAGTGATAGAGCTGATAGAAGCCGCAGGCATGCGCGGTATTCATGCCGGGCGCATTGAAAATGCGGCGGCGGCAGAGGCCTTAACCTCACTGTTGATTTTCGTGAACAAAACCTATGGCTGCCACGCGGGCATTCGCCTCACCGATTGGGATGATCATGCCTGATGGGCTGGCATATGGCGGCGCGAGAAGCCTTTGTCTCTGGGCACTGCCTGAAATTCCTCTGGTACAGCCGGGGGATGATCTGGCTGAGATCATCAGCTCTGGCCTTGCCCGTATGGGGGCAGTGTTGGAAGCCGGTGATATTCTCGTTGTGGCGCAGAAAATTATTTCCAAAGCGGAAAACAGGTATCGCTATCTGGATGATGTGGGTGTTACCCCCGAGGCCCAAAAGCTTGCAGTAGATGTGGATAAAGATCCCCGGTTGGTGCAGCTCATACTGGATGAATCCTCCGCCGTTATTGCGCAAAGACCCGGTGTTCTCATTGTGGAACATAGGGAGGGGTATATCCATGCCAATGCGGGCATTGACCGCTCGAATATAGATAGCACCGGGCGCGAGAGGGTTCTTCTCTTACCGGAAGATAGCAATGCCAGCGCCCGAAGGTTGCGAGAGGCTTTGGGCGCAAGACTGGGCATAAAGCCGGGGGTTATCATCAATGATAGCGCGGGCAGGCCGTGGCGCATGGGCATTATGGGGTTCGCGCTCGGTTCTGCCGGGGTGTCACCTCTGAAGAATATGGTGGGCCAGACAGATCTTTTTGGCAGGGCGCTGGAAGTAACAGAAATTGCGGTGGCGGATGAACTGGCGGCTGCAGCCTCCTTCCTGATGGGGCAGGCGAATGAGGGGGCACCTGTTATTCTCATCAGAGGGGCTGGTCTGCCCAGCGCAGAAGAAGGGTGCGAGGTATTGATCCGCCCGCGCGAGCAGGATTTGTTTCGTCATGGCAGGTAAACGAAAAAAACCTCATTATCTGGTTTTTACTGGCGGTGTGGGCGGTGCCAAATTGGCGCTGGGTCTTTCCCAGATAGTGTCGGCCGAGCAACTGACCTTTGTGGTGAATACGGGCGATGATTTTCAGCATATGGGGCTGCATATTTCACCCGATATCGACACGTTGATTTACACGCTTTCTGGCAGGAATAATCAGGTACAGGGCTGGGGCCTTGAGGGTGAGACATGGCACTGTATGGATGCCCTGAAAGAATTAAAAGGCGAAGCCTGGTTTCAGCTTGGTGATAAAGACCTGGCCACCCATTTGTGGCGTACGCACTTGTTATCAGAGGGCCTGAGCCTGAGTGATGTAACGAAAGAGCAATGCAAGCGGTTCCAGCTTGCAGGCAATATTGTGCCAATGACAGATGCGCCTGTGCGAACGGTGATGGAAACTGTGGATCGCACCATGTTCTTCCAGCAGTATTTTGTGAAAGAACAGTGCAGGCCCGAGATAACAGGCTATCATTTTCATGGTGTTGAAAAAGCCCGTCTATCAAAAGGGTTTGAAAAGGCCCTGAACCGCGCAGACCTGGCCGGTGTTATCATATGCCCCTCCAACCCTTTTGTGAGTGTTTCGCCTATACTTTCTTTGCCGGGGGTGTGGGAAAAGCTGCACCAGCTTGCTGTGCCTGTTTTGGCGGTGTCGCCTATCATTGGTGGGCAGGCGGTGAAGGGCCCTGCTGCCAAAATGATGCGAGAGCTGAAGATGCCCATTACCGCAGCAGCGGTGGCAGGTTTTTATGCTTCGCTGCTCGATGGGTTCATTCTGGATGAGGTGGATCGGAATCAGAGTGCCGATGTAACGGCACTGGGTATCAAGGCTTATGACGCGCAAACCCTGATGAAAACACAGGCCGATAAAGTGGCTTTGGCCGAGAAAGTGCTGGAGGGTATGGGCGAGCTTTCAGGGAGGCGTGCCTAATGTGGGCTGTTGTGCCAGTGAAGGGCTTTGATCGGGGTAAAAGCCGCCTTGCGCGAGTGTTGGGGCAGGGAGCGCGCCACACCCTCTGTTGCCGCCTGGCTGAACGCACGCTTGAGCTTCTGGCCGGGGCCGGCAATGTGCGTGGTGTAACGCTTGTTTCCCATGACGCTGAAGCCGAGTTGCTTGCTGCGCGCTATGGCTCGTCCTTCATCAGGGAAGAAGAGGGGGCTGGTCTCAACAGTGCGTTAGCCGCTGCCTTATCCCAACTGCAATGCCAGAAAAAAGGGCCTTTTATGGTGATGCACGCTGATCTTGTTTATGCCAACAAAGATGCGGTTGAACGGTTGGTTGATCACCATCTGGAACTTTCCGAACCAGCAGTGACGCTTGTGCCAGATTACCAGAGCAGGGGCACCAATCTGATGCTGTTTTCAGGGCAGCAAGAAATGCCCTTCCGCTTTGGCGTGAACAGCTTCCTTGCACACCAGAAGGCCCTCACGGAGCAGAACTTAAAGGTGGATGTCTGGCGGGATGACAGATTGTCATTTGATCTGGATCGCCCGATAGATTTGGCCCGTTTCTACCGCACAACACCAACAACAGCGCGAGGGTTATTGGGGCGCACCGTTTCAGCAACTTATCTAGCAGCAGGAGGCCTTTCATGACCAATCACTGGAGCCCCACAGATAATTTGGAAGCGGCGCTTGCGGTGGGGAGCGATAGCCTTGAGGCCTTGATGGAGCGTGCCGCCAGCATACGTGATGAAGGGCACGGCTCTATCATCAGCTATTCCCGCAAGGTGTTTCTGCCGCTCACACAGTTGTGCCGCGATGTGTGCCACTATTGCACCTTTGCGAAAACACCGAAAAAACTGGTGTCGCCCTATATGTCGGTGAGACAGGTTCTGGCTATCGCGGAGGAAGGTAAAAAGCTCGGGTGCCAGGAGGCTTTGTTCACGCTGGGGGATAAGCCTGAACTGCGCTACCCGGCTGCGCGGAAAGCCCTTACCGAGATGGGCTTTGCGACGACAATTGACTATGTGGCGCATGTGGCTAAAGAGGTTGTTGAGCAAACGGGTTTGCTGCCGCATATCAATGCTGGTGTCCTCACAGAAGCTGATATTGCCCTGCTGCGGCCGGTCTCCGCCTCCATGGGGTTGATGCTGGAAAATGCTTCACGCCGCTTGATGGAAACAGGGATGCCACACTATGGCTCACCGGATAAAGACCCAGCTGTGCGTCTGGCGACGATTGAGGCGGCGGGGAAAGCCAGTGTGTCCTTCACCACAGGCCTATTGATCGGCATCGGCGAGACACGGCAAGAGCGCATTGAGGCCCTGTTTGCTATCCACAATCTTCATGCCCGATATGGCCATATTCAGGAAATCATCATCCAGAATTTCAAGGCTAAACCCGGCACACTGATGCACAGCGCGCCCGAGCCAAACAGTGAAGAGCTGTTGTGGACGATTGCCATGACCCGCATCATTTTTGGCGCAGGTATGAACATTCAGGCCCCACCCAACCTGAATGAAGGGGGGCTGCAGGCGCTGGT
>JBNKGK010000083.1:0-11170 GCA_050289785.1 Kordiimonas sp. | reverse complement strand
CAGGCCCACAGTGCATCATGGTTCGCAGTGTGGCTCGGAGTTGAACCTCTTGCCGCCATTCAGGAGTTGTCTAAAAGTTTGAAAGAGATACATGACGATTCTAAGGCATCACAGTTTGCCATGCATGTTATTGTTGACCTGATTGGAGAAAAGCGATCAGCATCAAATGCCCGTGATGGTTTCAAGACTCCACAACACCTTACAGATATATATCTTTTGATGCATCGTTACATCAAAGTGGAAGAGGATATTGAGAGGGCCGGAAAAGGCGTTTATTCTCCTGAACTCCGCGATGATGCACAAAATGCAAGAAATTCATTGTTTGCAGTTCTAAGAGACATTCCTGGAGAAGAGACATATAAGGCTCTTTCTAAGCTGACAAAATTGCATCCGGTGGAACAAAGACGCTCTTGGATGCTTTATAATGCTAGGGAACGTGCGGAGAAAGATGCGGATTCCAGAGCATTTACCCTTGAAGAGTTCGTTACATATAAAGAGGTGATAGAAGGCCCTGTGACTGACCATTCAAACTTCTTAGAAATGAAGCCTAATTTCTTTGGTTTAGGGATCAACTTAAATAAAATTTGGTCTTGGTGGCGCTATAGATGAAAGGGGTTTTAAAAACTTTGAAAATGCTTTAGTGCAGCTGAATTCCCTTTCCTTATTTCGCCACAATCTGTTTTTGCAAACGCGCATTTAACAGAATTATCTAAGCCTGACTTTCTAGCCTTTAAATATACTGTTACTGAAGATCTTGCTTCTAGTCTTCTTGGGAAACTGCCTCCGTCTATTACAATCGGTTCAATAATAGATGCACGTGATGTTGTTCCTTTTAGAAAAAAGCCAACCTCAACTATTGTTACTGGGAAATGGCTTTTATTGAGTACTTCTATACAAAAATCTACATCAGAGGCCGAATGTCCTATGGGTATGGCTGTTTTGGGAAGCACAAGTAGCTTAACACGGTCATCGTTCATAGACTTCCAAATATTCATGATACCTAGCAGTGTTCCGATACAGCCAAGAACAATTGCTACTGTGTCTGCAATCGATAATGTGCTTTGGAAGTCTATATCCATATTTTTCTCACGTAACTGAAGCCTTTTATCACTATAAACTATAAGCTCTCTTGATAATGAATGTATAGCGCGTTTAACCATCAAAAATCTTAGGGCTGCGCCCTCAGCGCACTTCTGAAAAAAATAGTCGGTCTCCCGAGGCTCGGCGATAGCCTGCGCCCGCCGCCGATTTTTCCTTCCGTTTGCACACCCCCTGTTCGCCACGGGGCAGGGTTGCATGTGCAACCCCTCAACCATTCGGGAGGAAAGAAAATGGCAAAGTATTACGCCCAACCTTACGCCCTGTCGGCAACAGGATTCTATTTTGACGATGCAGAAACCTATAAGGCGAAAATCAATAGTATCAAGAACGATTACGGTGAAAGCGTCGAAGAATTTGAGATTCAGTTTGTTGATGGCGAAACCATTGATTGCGAGCTATGCAAAGCCATGGGGCTATATCAATCTAACATTCTGTCAGTCATGGAAAAGCTTGAAGAATGGAGTGATGACGAAAAAACCATATTGATTATAGCGGTGGGGGAATGTGGTTATGACTTCGATATTGAGACAGTCAGCCCTTATGACTTTGACGTTGATCTCTATGAGGTCGGTAACCTCAAGGAACTGGCATATCAGTTTGTTGATGATGGTCTATTTGGAGATATACCGGAGAATATATCTCACTATCTGGACTATGACGCTATCGCGCGTGATTTGGGTGTCGACTACTCAGAAACTACGATCAACGGAAAAGGGTATGTTTATGCTTGCCGTTAATCTGTGAGCCGCCGCGATATTTTTTAATTTGTGGCCTTCACCTCAAAATGTACACCCTCACGCTGTTGTAGCTTGTGAATAATGCCAAACAGGTTGTTAGCAGTCGGGTTACCGCTAGGGCTGAACATACGCATCAGGCTTTTAGGTGATTTATCTGCAATCTTGCCCAATTCCTCAAAACCGATGGTGGCGTTGATATAATCGCGCAGCAGCATCTTGCCGGTCTCGGTGTCGCCTGCGAGCATGCTTTCAAGGCTTTCCCGGAACAAGCCAGCACGAAACTCAGGATCGCGCAGAGCGCGGGCCTGAATGGTTTCTTTGAAGTCGCGTGTCATAGGCATCGTTATTATTCCTTCTTACGTTTTTTGTATTCATGCCACAGCAGCTTGGCCGCATCTATATCCTTCTGCTGGCGCTTTTTCGTGCCGCCGCCCAGCAGGATCACCAGCTTGTCGCCGTCCTGCCCCATGTAAACCCGGTATCCCGGCCCCCAATCGATGCGGCATTCATGTACGCCGCTGCCAATAGACTTGAGGGTAGAGAAGTTGCCCTTACCTATACGGGTAAGGTAGGTGTTTACCTTGAGGGCCGCTTGCACGTTCAGGCCATCAAACCAATTGGCAAAAGGGCTGCTGCCATCCTCTAATAAGTATTCTCTTATCGTTATCATCATAGTACCATATATGTTACTATTTGGCAAGTCAATCGGTGATGGGGTTTAACTTCGATCAAGGTCTGGGCCATTTCTCTTTCTTCCGGTTTGCAGTTTTCTCTCTTCCTTGAATGCTTCAAGCCGCTCTGCCCGGTCAGGCGGCTTGGCCTGCACATTGAACTGGGTACGCAGCCTGTTCAGCGTGTTATCGTTTTGCCGTTCAGGGGATTGCCTCGGAGTCGGCTGGATTTGGCCGCGTTGTTTCAGGTCACGGTATAGTTCGGCGGCCTTGGCGCGGTAGTCTTTCCGCACTCGGACGATCTCGGCTTGCAGCTTGTGGCGGGTAGCATGCTGGCTGGTAAGCAGAGTTTGGCGTTGCTGTCTGTCACGAATGTTGGCCTGTTTCGCTTCCTCGGCATTACGTGCTTCGATCTTCCTGTATTCGCCGCGCACACGATCCCACAGGCCAAGAATGCCTGTGCGTAGCCGAGCTGCCCGGTCTTTGGTCTCAGTCAGCCGTCTGTGCTTGAGCATGCTGTCAAAGCGCTGGCGTTCCCTGTAGTGTTCATTCCGCATGGCAACGCGCTTGTTATCCAGCGGTGCAAGGTGTTGCTGTTTTTCGGTCTGCACACCCCGCATCAGGGTTTTGAGCCTATGGCTAACTTCCCGATCAATCCGGGCGCTTGTTTCTTCTACACCTGACAGCTTGTCGGCTTCACCCAAGCGGGCTTCCAGTTCCTTGGGCTTCTTGCCACTGTAGCGGGACAGGGAAAGAACCTGCTTATCCATCATATTTACGGCCACATAGCCGCGCTTGTCACCCCGTGCCAGCATGAAGCCCTTTTCCTGCAAGGCGGCTTCAAAGCTGGCCTTGTTGTCACTGATCGCCCAAGCGTCCTGAATATCCTGTTTCAGGTCTTTGGCATTACGGCCCATGCGTTTTGCTTCCTGCCACTGGTCGAGGGTGAAGTTGCGCGGGTCGCGTTCATCCTTGTTCACGAACCCACGCGGCATTTTCCAGTCATGCTCGCGGTAGAGTTCTTTTGACAATTCCTGCAAACGCTCTTTGAAGAAGGGCAGGTTACGGGCGGTCATGGTGTCAGCATCAATCCGTGACCAAACGGCATGCGCATGCCGCCTGCCTTCTTTTTCATGGAAAACGATCATACGGGGTTGGTTTGAGAGGTTGTTGCGTTCCTCGATCCGATCAATGGCGGACTCGAAGCTTGCAATATCCACATTCGCATCCTGTGGTGGGTTGAGGGAAACGGAGAAGAGGAATTGCCTGCATTTCGTTCCTTGGCTGGTCGCATAGGCTTCTTTCATGGCGCCGACCACATCGTCGGACACAAAGCCGCGTACCTCGTGAATCTCTACATGCTCATTGTCATGGGAGTTCATAAGATGAAGGCCAAGCTGTTTGCCGCCGCCGCGCTGTGATGCCTTGAGGATCATGGTCAGCCTTCCTTGATCCCGATGGCCTGCATGAGCATGGACTTTATGCTGCGCACATCGGCGCACGCCTGCACCAGTTCCGCTTCTACTTCCGGCGAGACATACAAAGCACCGGACCGGGCAGATTGAACCATCGTGTGCAGATTAGGGCCAATGCCCGACTGTCCAAGCTTGGCGAGGATTTTTGACAATAGGAGAATATCCTGCACTACGCGCCGGGGCCGACTTTTGGGGGCATCGTCCCCAAATAGCCGCCACAGGATATAGGCGTTCACTGTCATATTGCCCGCTTGTTTATTAAGCCGTTCGCGTTGCTCGTCAGAAATACGAATAGAAAGCGGAGCAGGGCGTTTCTTTTTGATTTTTTGGAGGGCTGTTTGGCTCATGGCTGCGGCCCTCCGAAGTCGAAATCAGAGTGCTTTAGAATGTGCTCCCAGTCCTCAAGAACCTCGAACAATTCGTTCGAAGATTCTCCGTTGGTGCGCGCCACTCAATTCTTTCAGTTTTATCCCAAAAGATTACATCAGTTTGAAAACTTCTTCTTCAGCCTGTCAATCAGGTCGGGGCTCATTGTCACATGCTCGGCTTCTGTTTCCACAACTTTTAGGTTTAGGCGGCGGCGGAAATCTGTGAGATCAAAGTCAACGGGCAGGGCATCTGGCCCTGCTGCGTCTATGATGAAATCCACCAGTCTGGTGGTGGCATGAATGCGGCCCCATATATAATCATTCTCCCGCGCGCGGCGGCTGAAGAAGCCGCCAAAATTATAAAGCCGGGTGCTTTGAAGCGGGTGACGCACATCTTCCTCATGCAGTTGGGCACAGTCCAGTGGGCTGATGCGGTCCACTCGTATTTCATCAATTTCAAGAAGGTCTGCCTGCCTGCTCATGGGCAGGGTCATCACATCATAAAAGGCATAGCCCACATAGGCGCGGAAAAGCGTGTGTTGCAGCTCTTCATGGTTCAGGGCAGGGATAAGCTCTGCCAGCATTTCATCGGTTTCCATATCCAGCTCTTCTGCTTGAATGGCCTTTCCGAGGTCAGTGAGAAACGCTGATATATGCGCATCTGTTAGCGGCCTGGCTTCTAATTGCGTGAAAATATCTGGCTCATAAGTATCCGCTTGCCAGTTGGCCCTGTATTTCTCCAGCTTTTCATAAATGCTTTTTTTCAGCTTTTTGATGATGCCGGGGTGCACGGCCTGAGGGTCATCTTGCAGGAAATGATTCAGCTTCATGGTAACAAACCGCAGGCGGCGCACCCTATAATCCGCATCCAGTTCCCTGAGTAGCTGAATATGCTCCCTATAATGGTTTGTTTTGCTCGCTTTACTGCTGGGTGAATAAAGGATGCCACGTTTCTCTGCCCAGTTCTTTAAGGCCTCAAAAGCTGTGCCCTCCGGGATGGAATGACCCTGCAGGGCGGCCCCTTCCACCATTAGCTGGCTGATGCGTTCGAGCAACTGAACGGTTTTGCTCTGCAGGTAGCTGGGATAGCTGAAACCTGTATGCTGATGCGCATATTCATGGCTGCGTTCCCGCCATGAGGCCAGCAAGGCAGTGTCCACATGCCGGCCAATATCCAGCACAATGGTTTTGTCCACCAGTTGGTTAATCTCCACCTCAATGGATTGCAGCACCACTTCTGTGCGTCTGGCGGCTTTGTTATGCTCGGCAATAGCCATCAGGTCTTCATAGATGGGTTCGCTTCTGGGGATTTCCGCCAGGGCTGAAAGGATGGTACGGAAAAAGCCGGGTACAAAACTGTTTTCCGGATTGTTGGCGAAGTCTTTCGGGTCATCGGGCAGGGGGTCCACATAAATAATGCGTCGGTCCACCTCGCGGTGGGCTGGGCGCTCGTACACGGCTTTGGTGGCGGCGGCAAAGGGTTTGTTGTTGGTTACCCCACCATCAATGAATGACATGCCAAACAAGGTTTTCTTGTCGGCCACCAACTCGGGGAAGTTTTTGGCCAGAAAGGCCTCTTCCCCTGGCCAGTTTTCTGCTCTGGCTTTCAGGTGTTTTTTCAGGTCCAGTAGTCTGAGTGGCGGGAAAGCGCCGGGGAAGGAGGATGTCGCCCGTGCGGCAAAACCCAAGCCTGCGATATTATCGTCACCAAAATCACTGCGCACTGTGCTGCCGGGTACGGCACGGTAGGAAAAATTCAGGGTTACACCATGCTGGTGTTCCAGTATCTCACTAGGGTCATGTAATATCACGCGCCGGCCCTGCCCAAAGAAATTGGTGAGGCTGACGAATAGATCAAGCTTGTGCCCTGGAGGCATCAGGCTATGACCAGCCTCTGCCGTGCCCATGCTTTGGCCCGCGTTCAGCATCCAGTTCAGCATATGTTTGCCGGAGAATGGCGGCTTGAACCAGCGGGACCGCATAAAGCGGGAAAGCTTGCGCCGCATTTCTGTGTCTGGTCGGGTGCCGCCAAACACGCGCTTGCCAAACAGCCACAGGAAGGGCCGAATATAAAGCTTATTCCAGCGAGCGGCGATAGTGTCTGCCTCCATCAGCTGTTCCACATCGCCCAGCTCCAGCCACATGGTACGCAGAGGTGCGAGGTCCAGATCATGCGCCAGCGCACGCGAGAGGAAAATACCGTTAATGCCGCCAGCGGATGAACCAGAGACAACATCCACAATCACCCGCAGGTCAATCTTGGGGGAGAGGGCTTTCAGAAGCTCAAAATACAGCTCTTCAGTATCTGTGCTGTAAGGGCGCTTTGGGGCGGCTTCATCAAAAGAAAGTTCTTCAGGCTCATTAACGTTGTGAAAGGCGCGGGAGGCGCGCACCAGCTTTAATATTTCATGGGAAATGCCGTTCATATAGATGGCAAGCGATGCACCGCCGTAACAAACCAAAGCCAGTCTGAGTTCCTTTTCCCTCATACGTCCTCTTTCCCCTTTGGTAAGTGTCGCTCTTTTTTGGGGAAAAGCCAATCGCTTTTATGTGTCAGGGCTGGAGGATAGAAAGAGCACTCTCTGCTGACTCTGCGAACGTTCATCAAGCATGGCAAGTGATTCCGGCAGCTCTATTTTGTCATCCACGGCAAGCTCACAGATGATCACTCCCTTTTCAGCCAGCCAACCTGAGGCCACAATTGAGGCCAGGGTGGGCTCCACCAGCCCCATCCGGTACGGGGGGTCCATGAAGATAAAATCATAGGGTGTGCTTGTAGGTGGCAGAGTGCGGGCGCTGGTTTGCAAGATGTTTGTCTCACTGCTGGCGCTTAAGGAATTGATGTTTTCGCGCAGGCAGGCCACAGACGCGGGGGATTTTTCCACAAAGGTCACATGGCCCGCCCCGCGGGAAAGGGCCTCCAGCCCCAAGGCGCCTGTGCCAGCAAAAATGTCTGCTACCCGTGCACCCGCCATGGTGGGGTAACGGCTGTGCATTAGCATGGAAAAAAGCCGTTCACGCATTCGGTCTGTGGTGGGCCGGATATCCCTGCCTTTGGGAACCGCCAACCGGCGGCCTTTATGATGCCCGGCGATGATACGGGTCATGGCTTGTTCCGGTTTTTCGGTGCTGGTTTGCTGGCCCCTGATTTACCGATTGCGGGCTTGCCTCTGTCCCTGCGCCCCTGCGGACGGGTACTGGCCTTGTTTTGGTGATCATTTTCTTCACGCGGTTTGCGCTTGCGCGAGGCACCGGGCTTTTTGGGTTTCGGCTTGGCCTTGGCCCATTTGCTGGGGTCGCGTTTCTTTTCTGGTGCCGCCACGCTCGCAGGCGCGTTCTCAAAAAAGCCGCTAAGAGAATCATAAAGCTGTTTTTCGCCAATGGGGGCGACACTGCCCATGGAGATATTGCCGAGCGTGAAGGGGCCATAATGGGTGCGGATCAGCCTGTTCACCGCTAGGCCCAAATGCTCCATAATACGCCGCACTTCGCGGTTTTTGCCCTCTTTGATGGCAACGGTCAGCCAGGCGTTGGTGCCTTGCACACGCTCCAGCTTGGCATCTACTTCGCCGTAGTGAATGCCGTCGATGGTGGCACCATCCGCCAATTTAGCGAGGGCCTTTTCATCCACGCGGCCGTGCACACGTACCCGGTAGCGGCGGATAAAGCCGTTCTCGGGCAGTTCCAGCCACCGGGCTAGTTCCCCATCATTGGTGAGCAGCAACAGGCCTTCTGTGTTCATGTCCAGTCGGCCGATGGCAATCACCCGACCTAAATGGTCTGGCAGTTTGTCAAACACGGTTGGGCGACCAAGCGGGTCTTTGTGTGTGGTTAGTGTGCCGCGCTTTTTATGCAGCCGCCATAGTTTCGTTTCTGAAACATCTTCTATTTTTTCGCCGTCCACCGTAATGCCTGTAAGGCTGGTGACGAGTGTGGCCGGTGTTTCCAGCGCCTTGCCATTTAGGCGCACCCGGCCTTCTTCGATCATGCGTTCCACATCGCGGCGGGAGGCAACGCCAGCACGGGCCAGCGCTTTTGCAATACGCTCGCCTTTGGGTGCTTCTGTTTTGTCATTTTCTGTGCTCATGGCGCGGACAATAATCCTGAACTTAAGGACGTGCAACTTAATCCGCTTGACCTTTTCTCCTCATTTAGGGAAAGCTGCGATCATGATTGATCATTTTCCTCATATGCATACTGCGCTTGAGGCAGCAAAAACGGCGGCAGAACAGGGCGAGGTGCCTATTGGTGCGGTGCTGGTGGGGCCGGATGGTGCTGTGCTTGCGGTCGCGGGGAATGATGTTATAGGGGCATATGACCCTACAGGACATGCGGAAATCAGGGTAATCCGGGAAGCTGCTAAAAAGCTGGGGTCTGAGCGGTTGGAAGGCTGTGACCTCTATGTGACCCTTGAGCCTTGTGCCATGTGCGCGCAAGCCATTGCTTTTGCGCGTATTCGCAGGCTCTATTATGGCGCGGAGGACCCTAAGGGGGGAGGCGTCACTGTCGGAGCCCGTATTTTCAGCCAGCCGACCACGCATCACAAGCCTGAAGTTTATGGCGGTATTCTTGAGGCGCAAGCGGCTCAAATACTTAGGGACTTTTTCATAAAGCGTCGTTAAACTATGGCTATGGAACAGGAATTTGTCGCAAAAATAATGGCTTTTGCCCTTCAGGGCTGGGATTGGGTGCAAACCAACATTATGCTCCCGGAACGGCTTTTGGAGCTGGCTGTTGTTGTTGTGGCTGTGCTGGTGGCCAAAATTGCCAGTGGTCGTATCCGCAGCGGCATCATGAAGGTTTTTGGTCATCACGGCCTTGCACAGAAGGCTGATCGTCTTCTTTTGGGGTCTATCCTGACAAGCGGTCTTGCCTCGGTTCTGATGTGGACAGCGGTGCTGATCATTCAGCCGTTTATGTTCCCTTATTTTATTTCCACCATGGCCAGCCTGTTCACTGCCTGGTTTGTGATCCGCCTTGCCGTCAGTATGATCGCGAACCGGGAACTGGCGCGCATGGTGGCTGTAACAGCCTGGACCATCACTGCCTTAAAGATCATTGGTCTTCTCGATCCCATCTCAACGGTTTTGGACAGCGCGACATTGCCGCTTGGTGAAACCAAAATCAGTGTGCTGGATATCTTTCAGGGGGTTTTCACACTGGGCATTATGCTGTGGCTGGCACTTGGCCTGGCATCGCTTCTGGAAAAGAAGGTTAGCTCCTTAACGTCACTACCACCCAGTACGCGGGAGTTGATGAACAAAACGCTGAAAATCATCATCGTTTCCATGGCGTTTTTGATATCCCTTAATGCGACAGGGATAGACCTCACAGCCCTTGCTGTCTTCGGTGGTGCGCTTGGTGTTGGTATCGGTTTTGGTTTGCAGAAGGTGGTGGGGAATTTCATCTCCGGCATTATCCTTTTGGTGGACCGCTCCATCAAACCAGGAGATGTGATTGAAACGGCGGGCACCTATGGCACCATCAATAAGCTGGCAGCCCGTTATACAAGTGTGATTACCCGTGATGGCACTGAGTTTCTTATTCCGAATGAGGATATGATTACCCAGCCGGTGATTAACTGGTCTCACTCACACCTGCTTGTGCGGCGAAAGATACCTGTGCAGGTTTGTTATAGCTGCAATATCCGGGAAGCCATGAAGCTGATGGTGGAGGCGGCTCTCGAGGAAGACAGGGTTCTCAAGCATCCAGAACCGAAAACGCTGATCAAGGGCTTCGGGGCAGACGGGGTGGACCTTGAGCTTCGGATGTGGATTGAAGACCCTCAAAATGGTGTATCGAATGTTGCCAGTGATGTGATGCTGCATATATGGGATAAATTCCATGAGCATGACATTGATTTCCCTTATCCGCAGCGGGTGGTGCATCTTAGAAAAGATGATGGCTGGACAGTGCATGCGCAGCCGCCTGTTGAAAGCCAGCCCAGCCAGGATAAACCAGACTAACCCCTTTATCATTTTCCAGAACGGATGTGGTGGCTTATGAGTTCTTCCCCCCCAAAACCAGCGACTGGTGCTTCTCAGGGTACCCAGAGCATTGATCGCACCATTTTGCTGTTGAAGCTGGTGAGTTATGACCCGGTTCATGGGATGCGGCTATCTGATCTTTCTGAATGGTCTCATCTGCCCATTCCCACCACACGGCGGATTTTGAAGAGGTTGATGGAGCTGAGGATGGTGGTTCAGGATGCGGGTACCAAGCGTTACTTTCTGGGGTCTCTGGCGTTTGAGATGGGGGTGGCGGCTGGTCATAAAATGCCCGTTTTTTCCGGCCTGCAGGCGATGGTGCGTCGCCTGAGCGAAGCAAGTGAAGATACGGTTTATCTAAGCATTCGAAGCGGGACTGAAGTGATGATCCTTGAGCGTTCCGTCGGGAAATTTCCGGTGCAGGCTCTTACTTATATTGCGGGGCAAAGAGCACCGATGGGTTCGGGGGCGGCCAGTGTTGCGCTGCTCGGGGCTCTGCCGGACGAGGAGATGCTCCGTATCGTCGCAGAGAATGAGCCTTATTATAAAGCGATTGGTATCAGTTATGGGGAAGCCTTGCTGGAGGAAGTCGCTTTTTCCCGCAAGCATGGTTATTTGGTCAAGCCCAGCCCCGTAACAGAGGAGGTCTGGGGTTTGGGGGTGGTTGTGCCTGTGAACGAAGGGGTTCCCTATGCGGCGCTCACAATCTCCATGATCAAATCACGCATGACGCCAGAGCGGCAAAAAGAGTTGCTTAAGATGGTTCGAAAAGAACTGGATGCTTATATCGCGCATCAGTAAATATCCACTATATGGATAATATTAAAATAT
>JBNKGK010000082.1:0-11222 GCA_050289785.1 Kordiimonas sp. | reverse complement strand
TAAAATATTTTACCTCTAAAACTTGACTAATTAGCTAGTTATTCCATAATCAAAGGTGTGAAGTGGTTATTGATATATCCACAATATGGATATTATGGAGTTTAGTGATGGCCTTGCCAAAAGTTTTTGAGGGACGCCTTTCCTTACCGTTGATTGGCTCACCCATGTTTATTGTCTCCCAGCCTGATCTCGTGATTGCCCAGTGTAAGGCCGGGGTCATCGGGTCTATGCCAGGGCTAAATGCTCGCTCTTCCGAGATACTGGATGAATGGTTGGGCCGGATCACCAAGGAGCTTGATGAGGAGCGGAAACGTTATCCTGATAAGCCGGTAGCCCCATTTGCGGTGAACCAGATCATGCATGATAATGTGCGGATCGAGCAGGATATGGAGCTGTGCATCAAACACAAGGTGCCGCTTATTATCACCACATGGCGGCCTCCTACCGAAATTGTAAAAGCAGCGCATAGCTATGGCGGGCTGGTGTTTCATGATGCCACAAATGTGCGCCACGCCAAAAAGGCACTAGATGCGGGGGTAGATGGCCTTATTCTTGTGGCAGGTGGGGCTGGCGGCCATGCAGGCAGGCTAAACCCCTTTGCTCTCGTGGAAGCCGTGCGGCAATTTTATGACGGGCCGGTGGTTCTGTCGGGTGCCATGAGCCGGGGTGATCATATTCTGGCGGCCCAGGCCATGGGGGCGGATATGGCCTATATGGGTACGCGCTTTATCGCCACCAGGGAAGCGGTGGCTGTGGATGCCTATAAACAGATGCTGATTGATTCGACGCCTGATGAGGTGGTGTACACACCCTTGTTTTCTGGCACGCCTGCCAATTATCTCACCCGCAGTGTGGAGGGGGCAGGGTTTGATCCTGCTAACTTGCCAGCTCCTGTTCCTGGCGTACGTTTTGGCAGTGGCAGCGATAGCAAGGTAAAAGTATGGCGAGATATCTGGGGCGGCGGCCAAAGCACCGGTGGTGTGACCGATGTACTCCCTGCCGCAGAACTTATTGCCCGGATGAAAGCCGAATATGAAGCCGCCAGAACCCGCCTGTCTCAGATAAGTGAGGCAGTGGTTGGGCCGGAACAGATTGCTGTGTGAGGCAGTGACCGATCAGGGAAAGACCTGTATTCCAATGCCTGAAAGGACATGTTCCTGAGCAGATTGACTTATTTTCATATTATGAAAGCTGGTTAGTTTGCTCAGAGAAAAACCTTCAAGTATTGCTCCTCGTAAATCAGTTTGTTCAAAGCAGGCGTTTCTGATTTCAGCATTGGTCAGATCGCATTCGCTCATGTCGGCTTCTGCAAAGTTGCAATTGCTTAGGTCAGCCTGCCTGAAGCTGCTACCTGTTAAGGAACAGCTCTCAAATGAAAGGCCCTTCAGGCGACATAAGTCAAAATTTGAGTTATGGAGATAGGCACGGGTAAGGCCGCTTCCTCTTCTGCCGCCTATAAAATGGGTAAATGTGGCTTGTTCGAAATCAGCGCCCTGAACTTTACAATCTGTGAAACTCGCTTCATGGAGCATAGCTCCTTTAAAGAGGCATGTGGACAGGTTTGAATTGCGAAAGTTTATTTCCCTCATGTTGGCATGGGAAAAATCGCAGCCTTTTGCTTCCGCGCCCGCAAAAAAATTGCAGTTGGTGAACACTGCCCTTTCTAAGTGGCTACGTGGAAACCCGCAGTCCAGAAAAACACAATTCTCAAATCGAGCGCCTTCCAGATAAGTTTCTACAAAACGTGTTTTGGTGAAGTGGCAATTTTTGATATGGAGCTCTGCAGCATCCAGATAGTGCCACTCAATGGCAGAAAGGTCAGCTCCTTCAATTGGGTGCTTGTTCTTATACTGCTGTTCAAATGCTTGTTGTGTCAGCATCCCCATGCGGGATTACCTGCTCTCATTAGAAAACAGGTTGTTAAACTCAGCGAAGGGGGTGGCATCGGAAGCGAAGGTGAATGTACCTAATGTTAGCATTTCGTCTGCGGCTGCCATGGCTGCGCCAAAGGCTCTACGAAACAGGGCTGAGCCGTTGCTAATGCGCTTCACGCCAATGTTCGCAAGGTCTGTAATAGAAAACTGGACGCCTGATCCTGTAACCACATTAACGGGAAGGTCAACAGAACTGGTAACGGCTGCGATGTCGTCCAAGGAAGTCAGTCCGGGGGCGTAAAGAACATCTGCTCCTGCTTCCTGAAAGGCCTGCAGCCGCTTAATGGTATCGGCCAGGTCAGGGTTGCCATGAAGGAAATTCTCTGCCCGGGCAGTCAGGGTAAACTTGAAAGGCAGGGTTTTAGCGGCTTCTGCTGCGGCCATCACCCGGTCCACCGCCTCAGAAAGTTCATACAGGGGTTTTGCTCTTGCTATCTTAGCATCTTCAATGGAACCACCCACAAGGCCAGCTTTGGCAGCCAGACAAATGGTGTCATAAACGCCTTTTGTGTCATCCGCATATCCGTCTTCAAGGTCGGCGCTGATAGGCACATCACAAGCTTCGCATAGTTTCTTGCAGTGGGCCATAACAGCCTCACGGGAGAGTGTGCCTTCCAGTTGACCCGTGGAAAAGACAAATCCTCCACTGGTTGTCGCGAGTGCCTGAAAGCCTTTAGCTATCAGCATACGGGCTGAGCCAATATCCCAGGGGTTAGGGATGATAAAAGGCTTATCTTGATGATGCATTTTATAAAAGGCATCTGCTTTTTCGGCTTGTGTGTTCATGTTTTCTCACCACCACAAAGGGAACGTAACATGAACATATTGCGTATTATGAAATGTGTCAATCACTTAGGTGGGGGGTAAGTCTTAAGTCATTGCTGCGGTATAGGCTTCAAAAAGCTTGCTTGCGATGGGGCCGGGTGTGCCTGCCCCGATAGCTGTGCCATCTAGGGTAATAATCGGCATGGCGCCAGTGGTGGCGCTGGTGAGGAACAGTTCTGCAGCACCTTTTGCTTCAGCTAGGCTGAAGGCACGTTCCTCTATCCTCAGTTGGTGATGCGCCGCGATGGTTTTGATGGCTTGTCTGGTGATGCCAGAGAGGATATTGTCAACTGTTGAGCGGGTGACGAGTGTGCCTTCTTTTGTCACCATCCAGACATTGGTGCTGCTGCCTTCTGTCACCAAGTCTTCAGCATCCACAAGGATAGCTTCATAGCCGCCGGCCTCTTTACTTGCTTGCTTTGCGAGCACATTGGGTAGAAGAGATGTGGTTTTGATATCGCAGCGGCCCCAGCGAATGTCTGGCTGGCTGATGGCTGTGACACCCTTTTGAGCGCGCGCCATCACCGCATTGAAATCAAAGCGGCGGCAGGTCACCACAAAGGTAGGCATGGCCTCTGCAGGAAAGGCATGTTCTCGTTTTGCGGTGCCGCGGCTTATTTGGATATAAAGCAAGGCATCCTTCAACCGGTTACGGCGCATCACTTCATGGAAAACCACATACATGGCTGCCCGTTCCATTGGCGGAACAATTTGTAATTCGTACAGGGAATGAAACAGCCTGTTGATGTGAGGCTCCATGTCCACAGGTTTGCCTCCGCGTACCAACACAACTTCATATACGCTATCAGCAAACTGAAAGCCGCGATCTTCGATGTGGATGGCAGCGTCAGCGAGCGGGCGATAGGCCCCATTTACATAAGCAATGCGAGACATGGATGTTCCTGTTTATTTTTGTTCTGGCTCGATCAATGGTTTTATGCCTGTTATCAGAAGACAGGAGGGTGCGACAATCCCTAATGTGGCGATGGCCAGCACTGGCAGGCCGTGTTGGATAAAAGGAGCAAGGGCCGCTGTGCCACCAGCCGCGATCAGGGTGAAGCTGAGCAGGATGAGGGCGGACCCTCTGTCGTCGTCACCATCAGAGGCCGCGAGGGCCCTGACAAAACCGGGGCCACCGCGGATGCCAAGGCCAATGTTTAAGACCCAGAAAATAAGCGGCAGATGCGCAGGGTTGTTGTTGCCGAAAAAGGCATAAAGGGTAATAAGCGCTGTGCCGAGTGTGGAGGTGTAAGTACCAGCTGCGATCACGGGTTCCACCCCAAAACGCTGTATCAGTGAGCCAGAGACATTGGAGGCGACGATAAAGGTGCATACTCCCACAAACTGCATGGTGATAAAATCCTCTATCGTGCCGCCCATCGTGTTTATAATCATGGCAGGGGCAGTGAAGACAAAGACGATCAGCCCACCCAGAATAAGGGCATGAGACATGGCATAGCGCATATAGATTTTATTTTTCATTAGCGCCAAGTAGCTGCCTTTTTTGCTTTCCTTCCCCTCTTCCTTTTTTCCAATGCTGGGGATAAGGGACGGAACAGCCAGCACAACAAAACACAGGACAATCGAAAGGCTGCCAATCACATAAAAGGCAGCATTCCAATCATAATGAGTGACAAGCCAGGCCCCCAAAATAGGGGCAAGGCCTGGCACCAGCGATTCAATACTGCCCATGGCAGCCAATGCTCGCATGGCGCCCATATCGCTGAACAGACTGCGTATCAGCCCTGGCCCGAGTACAGGGCCGCCACTTGCTGCAATGCCCTGTAAGAAGCGGAGGATGATCAGCATCCAGATATTTTCTGTGTAAGCGGCCACCAGAGTGAGGACAGCATAAGCTGCCACCGAGCCGATAAAAAGGCGCCGTCTGCCAATAAGGCCTGCAAGGCTGCCAAAGATAATGAGCCCCATAGATGACCCGAGAACATAGGAGGCTAAGACAAGCTGCACAGTTGCAGTGTCTGTGCCAAAAACATCGGGCATTAGCGGAACGGCAGGCAACACCAGGTCCACGCCTGCAATCACCAATATGGTGCAGGAGATAATAGTGAAGAAGGATGGCAGCGCGTGCCGGTATCCGGCCACGGCCTGTTTCATATTCTGGGTCATGTAACGTTCCGTTGCGTCGGTATGGGTTGGGGCGCTAAAGTTCAGCACTTGCCGGTGAATGTCAACCGATGAAAGCTTTGAGAAGTTTATTTCTCTTTAAACAGTCTTGCATCAGTGCTGCGACGCACACAGCCATGGAATTGGTGAGTTAACTCAAGTACTGTCTCTGGCGCTTCAATTTGTGGGAAATGGCCAACACCGGGTAAACGGGCTAATTTGCCTGCAGGGATTTCTTTTTCAAAAAGGTCTGCTACGCAGCTGCCTGCAACGGGATCAGATGATCCATTTATCAGCATCATTGGAATATGGGTGGTGCGGATGGCGCTAACCCAGCGGTCTGCCATCTGTCTGCGTTCAGCTACATAGCGGATACGTCTGGGCAGGGATGGCCGACCATTGACTCCTTCAATAGCTCGGGCGAATTCAGCTTTTTGTGCTTTATTGGGTTGGGTGGCAGGACCAAGCAGGCTCATCAGTGCTTGTAGCAATTTTCTTTTACTCACCAGGTGGGCAAAGATACTTGCAAAGCGGCCGGCAAGAAGTTCCTGAATAGAGCGTGGTTTATAGAGCTCAGGGAACAGGCTGCTGTTGAGAAAAATCACGCTTTTGATGCGGAATCCAAGGGAGCTTTCATTTTGCCGTGCAATGAGTTCCTGGGCAATACTGCCGCCAATATTCTGGGCCATGATATGAACTTCTCTAACACCACGTTCAGCCATTAGGGCTTCTATCATATTGGCCTGATCAATGAGGCTACAGGGCTTGCCTGAAAAGTTGCGTGACATGCCATAATCCAGAAGGTCTGGCACAATCATATGATAATCTTCAATGAGTTGCTGTGATATCCAGCTCCAGCTCCAGCCGCTGGTCAGAAAGCCGTGTAAGAGAAGAATGACCTTGCCATGGCCACCGCGCTGGAAAAAGACATGGTGGTCTCGCCACTCAAAATATTTTCCGCAGCAGCCCCATTTGTCATAGCTGATAGGCGCATTCTTCATGTAGGTGTTTGTCCGTGTCTCTACGTCTTGTCTGGTATTATATCATGTAGAGCGGACATACAGCTGAGGCAAACCAGAGACAAGTGCCAATCTGCGTAAAAGGCAATCAGGCTGGTATTTTCTCCTCAAATTGGGAGTTGGTCGCGGAGGTTGTCTCCCGTTTGAGCCAGCAGATGAATTCCTGAACCCGTTCGTTTTTTAGTTTATCTTCAGGGCAGACAATATAATGAGCGAAATTGACAGGTGTTGCTTTGCCAAAAGGTTTCACCAATCGGCCTGCTTTCATATCCTCTTCTGCGATAGCAGAGCGCGCGAGTGCCACCCCGCGGCCAGCAACGGCGGCCTCAATAGCCAGGGCATGGGTGTTAAAATGCAGGGCGGGCACACATTCCGGGGTCTGGATGCCAGCGGCTTTCAGCCACATGGGCCAGGTGGGCATGCTTTCGTCACTTACGGAGCTTTCATCATGGATCAGTGTGTGATGAAGAATATCACAAACAGAATCCTTCCCTTGCAACAGGGCAGGCGAGCAGACGGGGAAAACGGTTTCTCTTAACAGTTCTTCCACATGTAGTCCCTCATAATTACCTGCGCCGTATCGAATAGCTAAATCCACATCTTCGGCTTTAAAATCTGTGATCTGCATAGTGGCGGAAATTTTCACCACGGCATGAGGGTGACATTCATAATAGCTGGCGAGACGCGGCACCAGCCATTTGCTGGCAAAAGAGGGGGAGACACTCACCCTGAGAACGCGGGACGCCTTTGTGTCTGTTATGGTGTCAACGGCCTGTTCCAGCTTTTCAAACCCTTCCCTGAGGGCGGTGAGCGAAAGCTGTGCAGCTTCTGTAAGCACAAGCGAACGGTTAGTACGACGGAACAGTTCCACACCTAATATTTCTTCAAGCGATCTGATCTGTTGGCTGATGGCTGCGGGGGTAACAGCCAAATCATCAGCTGCTTGTTTGAAACTCATATGGCGTGCAGCGGCATCAAAAGCGCGCAAGGCATTCAAAGGCAGTAAAGAGCGTTTCATAGTGCTTTCCCAGATTAGAAAAACTTATCTGAGATAGTATATAGGTGATTTGTGGCAGAGGCCAAGAAAAACAGCTTATTCCTGGTTGCTCTCACGGATAACGCGGTTATTTTCCGCTATGCTCAGGTGAATGCCGCATTCAGTTTTTGTTTGCCCGCGCCAGCGGCCAGCTCGCTCATTTTCACCTTCTGCTACACGATCTGTACAGGGCATGCAGCCGATAGAAGCAAAGCCCTCAGCGACCAGTGGGTGGTCCGGCAGGTTTAGCTCAGCTTTATATTCAAGGACGTCATCTTTGGTCCAGAAAGCCAGTGGGTTTACCTTCACTTTGCCATCTGCGGCTTCAAAGTGCGGCAGCAGCGAACGTACGCCACCCTGATAACGTTTCCGACCAGAAGCCCAGCCATCATAGCCCTCTAGCACATTGGCTAGAGGTACCACCTTGCGTATATAGCAGCATTTGTTTGTATTCTGGCTCCAGAGGGCGCCTTTGGGGTCTTGTGCTTTCAGGTCATCCGGGTTTGGTTTGATAGATTGCACATTGGTCAGCCCCATCAGGTCAGCCAATTGATCCCGGTATCTTTTTGTTTCGCCAAACAGTTTGCCTGTATCCAAAAACAGCACGGGGATGTCTTTGGATACTTTTGAGGCCAGGTGCAACAGCACAGCGGATTCCGACCCGAAGGAAGACACAAGCGCGAAACGGTCCCCGAAATATTTCAGGGCACCTTCGATCACTTCTTCCGGTGAGACAGCACTATAGCGTGCGTCCAGATAGTCCACCGCAGCGATGGGGTCAAAGGATCGGACAGGCGTGTCTGTATTCAGGGCGGTCTGAGCTGTCATTATGCTTTTTGCCTTATGGTTGCGGCACTATTCTCTGCCCCGTGGCGCACATGTGCCACAGAAACATGACCAGTGAAGTCTGTTTGGTAAAAGGCGTCAAAACGCTCAAGGGCAGCTTCAAAAGCGGCTGCTCGGTTGTCTGCAACTTCCAGTGTGTCAAAACCAGCCCGCAGCAGGAACAGGGCCTGGTCAGGGATCACGGGGCCTGTTGCACGAATCTCACCTTTAAAGCCAAGGTCTTTGCGCAGGCGAACTGCCAGTGAAAATCCGCGTCCATCACCAAAAGCGGAGAAGTCAATCACAGCAAAGGCAAGTTTGTTGGCTAGAGGTGCTAGGCTTTTGTAGCTTGCATCGGTTGGGATGATAACACCAACCTCGCCAGCTGTTTCAAAAAAGCTTTCGCCCTCTTCTGTGAGTCGTGCCAGCGGCACAGCCACTCGGCTGCCAGCAACCGGGTTTTCACCGTCCGCAAGCACAGAATAGTCCTGTGTCTGGATATTGGTCAGATTAACGAGCGCCATAAACCGCCTCCTTAAATACGTCAGGGCCAACTCTGCGGTACGTGGCCAGAAACTCTTCACCCTCTTCGCGTTCGCCCAGATAAACGGCAACTACTTTTTCAAGGGCATCAACAATGCCATGCTCGTTAAAACCCGGGCCGAGGATAGCCGCTTTTGAGGCGTCTTCTGCACCAGAACCGCCGAGCAGTAGCTGATAGTTTTCTTCGCCTCGTCGGTCCACGCCCAGAATACCAATATGGCCAGCATGGTGGTGGCCGCAGCTGTTGATACAGCCTGAGATTTTGACCTTGAGCGGGCCGATATCCATCAGACGCTTGTAATCATCAAACCGTTCACAAATTTCCTGCGCGATTGGAATGGAGCGCGCGTTTGCGAGTGAGCAGTAATCCAGGCCAGGGCAAGCGATAACATCTGTCAGCAGGCCCACATTAGGGGTGCCAAGGCCGGCTTCATCCAGCTGTTTCCAGATGGTGGGCAGGTCTTTCTTCGCTACATGAGGTAGGATCAGGTTTTGCTCATGGCTGACACGCACTTCCGCCTGGCTATATTCGTCGGCGAGGGCTGCAACCAGTTCCATTTGCTCAGCGGTCGCATCGCCCGGAATACCATCATGGGGTTTCAGGGAAATGGTCGTATTCACATGGCCAGGCACTTTGTGCGGGTTAGTGTTGTTTTTCACCCAGGCTGCGAACAGGAAGTTTTCTGCCGCCAGTGCATCCAGTTCCGGCACCTCATCAGGGAGTACTGGCAGAGGAGGGGCTGCAAAGAAAGCCTTGATGCGGGCTACCTCATCGGCAGGCACATCAATGGCATTTTCCTTGATGCGTTCCCATTCTTCATTTGTCTGGCGGGCATATTCTTCTGCACCGAGGTCTTCAGCCAGAATTTTGATACGGGCCTTATATTTGTTATCCCGACGTCCCTGCTCGTTATACACACGCAGGACCGCTTCCAGATAGCTGAGGATGTCAGCTTCTGCCACAAAGTCACTGATAGTTTTGGCGATAACAGGCGTACGGCCCATGCCGCCACCCACCAGCACTTCAAAGCCAATCTCGCCAGCATCATTCTTTTTCACTATCAGCCCAATATCATGCCATTTCACCGCTGCGCGGTCATGCGCGGCAGCCGTGATTGCAATTTTGAACTTCCGTGGCAGGAAGGAGAATTCAGGGTGGAAAGTGGACCACTGTCTGATCAGCTCTGCATAAGGCCGTGGGTCAACCAGTTCATCCGCTGTGGCGCCCGCAAACTGGTCAGTCGTGACATTACGGATACAGTTACCACTTGTCTGAATAGCATGCATTTCAACAGCCGCCAGATCAGCCAGAATATCAGGGGTATCCACCAGTTTTGGCCAGTTATACTGAATGTTCTGGCGGGTGGTGAAGTGGCCATAACCTTTGTCATACTTGCGAGCGATATGGGCAAGCTGGCGCACTTGGTCAGCCGACAAAGTGCCATAAGGCACAGCAACGCGCAGCATATAGGCGTGCAGTTGCAGGTACAGGCCGTTCATCAGGCGCAGAGGGCGAAACTCTTCTTCGCTCAGTTCACCGCTTATACGCCGGTTTACCTGGTCTCTAAATTCTTCTACCCGTGCATTAACAAGGGCGTGATCATATTTATCGTAGGCGTACATAGTGTTTTATCCTTCCCAGTCCGGGGAAACCTGATAGCCGAGGTCAGGCCGCACGCTGGGGCCTTTCGCTTGCATAGCGAATTTCATGTGAGAGGGGTATGGTGCGCCGTCTTTTGTGGTGGCTTCAATTACCTCAACGCTCACCACCTTGTTTGCGGCCACATCTTTTTGGGCAGCGGCAAGCAAAGCATCTACACCGGCTTCCTCTTCTGCAACAGCGGCGTCAGAAGCTTGGTTGCTCCATCCACCCTTTTGGGTCAGGAAAACCACCCGGCCATCATCCAGCCTGTTGGCAATCACCATTTGTGGCCCTGTTATCTTTTTAGCCATACAATCCTCATACTCTTCATTTAGGCAGTGGCTGCCAGTTTTTGTGCTTCCTGCACACTCACAGCCAGGTCAGCGGCGTTTTTAACCACATCGCCAATTAATAAAAGCGCTGGGCTTTTTACATTATTTTCCTTTACGAGCAAGGCAAGTGTCACAAGCGTACCGTAAAAACGGCGTTCACTCGCTCGTGTACCATTCTCAACAATGGCGACAGGGGTATCCGCCGGTACACCTTCGCCGATTAATCCATCACTGATAAAGTCGGCTTTCCTGACCCCCATATAAACTGCAAGTGTCTGGCCTTTGCCGGAAAGCCGAGCCCAATCCTTGAAGGCACCATCCTTCAAATGGCCGGTTACCAGAGTAAGGCAGGAGGAATATTCCCTGTCTGTCAGTGGGATCTGCGCCCCTGCCGCTATGCCCTGAAAGGCACTGATCCCTGGGATCACCTCCACATGAATATCATGATTGCGAAGGGCGGTCAGTTCTTCCCCCGCACGGGCAAATAAAAGTGGGTCACCACCTTTCAGGCGAACAACCCGGGCCCCGGCGGAGGCGCGTTCAACGATCAACTTGTTGATGCCTTCCTGACCAATGCCGTGGTCACCTTCCCGCTTGCCTACAAAAACAAGCTCTGCGTCACGGCGAGCAAGCGACAGCACATCGCGGCTCACCAGCCTGTCATAGATGATCACATCAGCCTGCTGCAGAGCGCGGTGCGCTTTGATGGTGAGAAGGTCAGGGTCACCCGGGCCAGCGCCCACCAGTTGGGCCATGCCTGTGGTGCTGCCAACCTTATGGTTTTTGGCGGCCTCAACAATCAGCCCTTCAACCTCTTCTTGTCCCATATCGGCATATTGGCCAGCATTGTCATAGAGCCTGTCCCAGAAGAGACGACGACGCGTGGCATCTGGGACTAGTTTCTTGATTCGGGCGCGGACAGTCCCCGCTGCCGCTGCCAGT
>JBNKGK010000081.1:0-11234 GCA_050289785.1 Kordiimonas sp. | reverse complement strand
TCTCAGCGTAGAAGAAGCCGAAACCATAAAATATGCTTCTCCACTGCATGACATTGGGAAAATTGCAATCCCTGATAACATTCTCAACAAAAAAGGCAAGCTGACCGCCGACGAATGGACCGTCATGAAAACGCACGCAGAACTTGGCCATAAGATGTTGTCAACATCTGACAAGCCCATCCTGAAGGCTGGATCAATTATCGCGCGGGAACATCACGAAAAATGGGATGGGTCTGGCTACCCGAGAGGCAAAAAAGGCGAAGATATCCACATATATGGTCGCATCGTTGCTATTGCTGATGTGTATGACGCACTTGCCAATAAACGTTCCTATAAGGAAGCTTGGCCTTTGCCTGATGTCTATAAATATATGGAAGAACAAAGCGGTAAGCACTTCGAGCCAAAGCTTATTGATATTCTGGGGAGAAACCTAGACAGAATTGAAGCGGTTATGATGCGCAACCCTGATACATCAGGACGATAGGCCTTGAACATCCATGTAGAAAAACAACAAGCTGATGAAAAACGGGAAGCTATTTTGCTCACAGCAACCCGACTTTTCAACCGCTTTGGTATAGCAGGCACGTCATTGCAACAGGTTGCTACGGACCAGGGCATTACCCAGGATGAGCTTCTTGAGTTTTTTGCCGATAAAGGCCAGTTGGTTTTTCACTGTTACAAAAGAGGCATTGATATTTATGACAATCAGCTTCAAATTTCCATAGAAAGCGGTATCGATGCTCTGGAAACTATAAGACGTATTGTGCGAGACAGACTACGCCCCAGTTATCCTCGCATGATTGTTTTTTCAGATCTGGAAGCCATGTCCAGCAATGATAAAAAAATTATCATGCAGGGCCGATACGAAAACCTGCGCATAATTGAAAAAATTATAAAAAAGGGCATCAAGGAAGGGTCAATATCTTCCAATAACAGCCTTATCACTAGCACGGCAATCCTCTCAGTTCTTGACTGGCTACCAGTTTGGTACACAGAAAGTGATTATTATACACGCCAGGAAGCTGTTCTTATTATCGATGACCTTGTAACGCATGGCATGTACCGACGTGACAGGCTCACACCACCTACGCCCCCCTTACCAAATGCTGCCAAAGTTATTGGAGAACTGGCCGCCCAGGAAGAAAAAGACAAAGAAAGAAATACTGTTCTTCGTATAGCAGCCATCAGTTTTAATGAGAAAGGCGTAAGCGGAACGTCAATGGAGCAAATTGCGCATGATGCCGGGGTATCCAAACATGTTATCCATAAATATGCGTCTGACTTAAAAGGCCTTTTATTTCTGAGTACACGCCGGTGCCTGATGAACGAAGTCACCATTGGCAACAGATTTGTAGATTTATATTCGAGAGGGCTTCATGACCGAGACTTCCAGTCAATGCGGGGAGTCTATATGACAGATGATAGTGCCATAGGCCCCAAAACCACATACAATAATATTGGTTTTCTTGACCCCAAGACACGCAAAAACCTGCTATCTGACATTGTGGTAACAATCCGGGATGAGCAAGCTTCTTACCAAGAGAGAATTGATAGGGGTATTTTCCGGAAAATAGATACCTACTTTGCTCAAAGGCTGCAATCAAGCCTCAGAAACTGCTATCCTTTGTGGAAAGAGACACTTCGAGACTTCAGGCCCGAATCTGTTGCTGACAATCATGCAGAATTTATTCTTTTTGGCTTGAAGCCAAGATCTATTTAAAAACATTGGTCTAGAAATAGCGTGTCATTCTGAGCATGACATGGCTATCATCTTTAAAGGGGGCAAGCACGTTAGTGTCCTCCACGTTCATAAAGAAACGTCCCTCAATTTCGGCAACCCAGGAAGAACCAATTCGTCGAGAGGCCTCTAATATACCACTCATGGAACCATCTTCCGCATCCGCCACGACACCAGCAAGCACAGCCGTATCCGCTGCATCATTCTGGGCAAGACGAGCCCCTATCATAATATCATTATCTGCTGGCGTGAGTGGTGAAATAGCCGGGTCAGTGCTTCTGCCATCATATTGAAACTCTATGAGAACACCGAGGTCTGCCCCGGATTCTGTAATACCGTAGAAACTATATTCCAGCCCGCCCACACCTGCGAAAAATGTCTCAAAAGGCGTATCCCGGACAATTGCTTCAAATTTCCATAGCCACGCTTCTACTGTATATTGCAGATCCAGCCCTACCTGCGTGATATCGTCATACACCGGCTGCAACGCATTGGACGTGCTAGTCAGCACAAACCGCGCTTCCCTGCTTGTTCCGTGAAAAGCTGACAAGCCGATATCCCAGTCACCAAAGTAATGACTGTATCGGAGTGCAATATCCACCCCGGCACTATCTTTTCCCTCATCAAAGAGGGCATTGCCTCCCTTAACTAACAGAGGCCCTCTCAGCCGCCCTTCTTCCCCCGGGAAAATACGTTTCCGAAAGGCTGGTAAAATAAAACCCGTTAGCTGTCCCCAGTCCTGCTGCCAGGAAGCTTCCAGCATGGGCTGGCCAAACTTGTCTTCTTCATCCAAATCTTCAATAGCATCAGATTGGTTAATAATATCCACCAGATGCCGGGATTCTGCCACACCCCAGAAAACTTTTCCCAACCCGGCCCGCACACTGAGGCTATCCCCATTCCAGCGTACATAGGCCTCTCTCAAATCAACATGAGTACGTTTGTTATCTTCAGCATCCAACCGGGCATAGGGCACAACCACAATGTCCCAAACATTATCATCACTATACCAGCGGATATCTGGCTGAAGCTGAAGAGACCCTTGAAAAAAACCAAGCTGGGTGGGATATCGTCCATCCTCAAAGAAAACACGTGCTTCCGCTCCAAGCGAACCGGTTATCTCCAAGTCGCCCGCAAAGGTGGTTTTAGCGGCAAGCACCACAGAAGCGATAGTAGATAAAAGAACAAGGTTTTTCATAAAGAACTCAGCGTATTCTCTTCAATACACCCTTTTTAAAATCATTATCTGTAAGGTCTGTTTCAAAAGTGAAATCATCATATTTGAGTGTGGTGGATTTACCGGTTTGAACATTTTTCATAGTTAAAGTATGTGGCCGCCATACACCGCCGTCATATTCGCGGTAATCTGTCAAATCCAATATCTTTAAAAGAGAATCCTTACGGTCATAAAACTCCAGACGACGGACCTGATAAACGTCCTGATCAATATAACCAACCTGACGCGTATACCCTGAGTTCTCATACAGTGGGTATCGCTCTACCATATCCACTTTCATGCCGTCGATAGTGTCTTCACCAATATATTTATAGTCATATTTTTTTAGCTCTGTTGAGGTAAAATCCTCGAACGCAAACTCAGACCCCACAAAGGGACCAGATTTATTGGCAGAGGAAATACGCTTCACCCGTTTGAGTGCAGGAAGGTAAAGCCACTGATCGTCCGGTGTCAGGATTTTGGCGTGAGAAAGAAGTGCCGTTCCCTGCACATCACGCGGCGTAGAGAAAATGGTGAGAGACTTATCACCCACATCCTCATTTTC
Organism: Kordiimonas sp.; assembly: GCA_050289785.1. Lineage (GTDB taxonomy): Bacteria > Pseudomonadota > Alphaproteobacteria > Sphingomonadales > Kordiimonadaceae > Kordiimonas. The sequence goes on along the minus strand of JBNKGK010000081.1, from coordinate 7,715 downwards.
CCGCTCCAGCGTTTTAAACGCCATCTTGCGGCTCATAGTCGCCCCGGCCGCATTCTCGAGGGTCATGGTCACTGATACCTCTGAACTGCCAAAACCATTGTCAGACCTGTCTGAGCGGGCTGCGATCTCATAACCTTTTTGTTTGGCATCCCCTGCATGCGAGACAAAGGATACAAGGCCTGCACCCGCAAATGAAACGGCAAAAAATAAAGCAGTTCTATTCAGCAAGTTGTACTTCCGGGTCATCACCTTCTCCTTTTTTATCTGTAAGTGTTTGCTGGTCCTGGCTCCGACCAATAAGCAAGAAGGTCGGCAAAAGCAGGAAATCAAATAATAGTGCAAAAGCAATGGACATAGCTGTTAGCAAGCCCATATCAGCGTTCATTTTGAAGCTGGACGTGGCGAGATAGGCAAAGCCGGCCACCAGAATGACGGTATTTGCCACGAGAGCCCAGCCAACAGTTTCAAAAGCATAACGAACAGCATCTTCCCGGTTCAAACCTTTCTCACGGGTCCCCCGGATATATTTGGTCAGGAAGTGAACAGTATCATCTACCACAATACCAAGAGACACACTTGCAACAGCAGCCACAGAGAAACCTACTGTTCCCACCAGGAAAGACCAGGCACCAAAAGCAGTCAAAATAGGCAGGGCATTCGGAATCATGCTCAATAACCCAAGCCTCAGGCTCTGTAACGTCAGGATCATGACCAAACCAATGGCAAAAACGGCAATGATATTACCCGTGATCATGTTATCCACATTACGCTCAGCAACATAGGTAAACATTACCTGCGCCCCCGTGGGTATGGTTGGCTTCATGTAAGCTGGTGCATTATCTGCAAACCATGCTTTTGCATTATTGAGAAAAGCCTTTGTTTGGGTTGTTGTTGAGGCACTGGAGAGCGTAACCGTTATCCGTGTCGCTGATTTATCGGTATTAATCCTGTCATTAAGATCCAGCCCGTAGGGAAGCGAAAGCTCATACAATAGCAGATACTGAGCTGCGAGATCGCGTTCATCTGGCAGGTGATACCAGTCTTGTGCATCTGCATGCATATTCCTGTTCAGGCGCTTCATAATGTCGGTCAGGGAATAAACATGGGTCACATTTGGCTGCTGACGAGCCCAATCAGTAAACTCTCCCATTGCTTCCAGGAATTCCGGTTCACTTATTCCTCCCGGCCCTTCAGAGAGCACAGAAAATTCAATAGGATAGAAACCGAAATACGGCGTTACCTGATCAGAATCCCGCCTAAATTCAACACGCTCATCAAAATATTCAATCCACTGATCGTTAAATTCCAAAGTAGGCACAAGGGCCAGCAGCGCAAGAGCAAATGCACTACTACCGAAAAACAGCTTCTTGTTATTTCGGATTACAAAATCAGCAAATCCACTCATGAAGCCTGCGCCCTCGGCTACTGCCGCTTTGGGCCGAACAACAGGCAGCAGGCTCATCATTGCGGGCAGGAAGGTAACAGACAGCAGCCAGGCAAAAACAATGCCCACAGCGGATATATTACCAAGATGCCAGAACGGTGGTGCATCCGAATAGTTAAGAGCAAGGAAACCGATGGCTGTGGTAAGGGATGTGATAGTCACCGCAAGGAAATTCACACGCACAGCTTCAATCAGGGCATCCCGTTTTTCCATACCCTGTTTCATCGCATTTCTCATCGTGATCAGGATATGGATGGCATCAGCAATGGCGAGTGTCATAATCACCGTGGGTGCTGCAGCGGATATAGGGGTCAGTTTTACCCCAGCGAACCCAGCCACGCCCATGCCAATAGCAGAAGAAAAGAAAATCATCAGCACGGTGGTTAACGTGCCAGAAAAACTACGAACGACAACAATCATCAAAACGATAAGGATGAGATACATTAGTGGAATCATTGTCGCCATATCTGTCATGCCAGCTTCCACAAACGCATTATTCAGCATGGAAACACCGGTCAGATAGATTTGATGATTCGGATATTTGGCTTGCAGTTGTTCCCGCAAGTTCCGCGCAAATGCAACAGCCTCAGGCACTTCTTCAAGAGACTTTTCCGGATACTGCACAACCACATTCACACTGGTGGCACTGCCACTTTCCGTTATTAATTGGCCTTTTAAAAGAGGCTCATCAAGCGCAATAACACGCTTGGCTTCTATCTCTTCCATGCTCAGCCCAGCTGCACCTGAAAACAGATCTTCAACAATCAAATCGTCTTCTTCCGCATAGGTGTGCTGGAAGTTAGAAATAGAATCTACACGAATGGAATAAGGAATTTGCCAGGCTTCTGCAGTGAGATCTTCCACCAGGGATAATGTTTTTGGGTTAAAAACATCACCTTCAGGAGGCATAATCGTAAACAGGATATTGTCATTCTTTGTGTAAGTCGCCTGAAATTCTTCAAAGGCCTGCAGCTCCGGATTGGCTTTAGAAAAGAAGACCCGGTAATTGCTGGAAAACTCGAGATACTGGCCACCACTAGCTGCCGCTACCGTGACTAACAGAGCACAAAAGATAACCAGCCATCGCCGCTTCGTAACAAATTCAGCCAGCCTTACAGCAAACATATCTAGTTTGGTCATGGTTTTAGGCATCTCAGGCTCCCGACATCATGTGACAGTGCTCAACACTCTTAAAAGTGGCATTCAGCATCATAATCTTCTTGGTTTCAATTTCTATTTTCTATATGGACCGATTTAGGTAATAATATAAATTGATATTTATAACTTTGGAAATTCATATCATGAATATTGCTGGAATGGACCTGAACCTGCTTTTAGTGTTTGACGCAGTTATATCGGAGCGCAATGTCACACGTGCCGGCAGGAAGATAGGCATGTCCCAACCCGCTGTTTCCAACGCACTCAATAGATTACGTTATTTCCTGAAAGATGATTTGTTTATCAGAAGCCCGGAGGGTATGCGCCCTACTCCAAGAGCATCAGAATTAGAGCTTCCCATCCGTTCAGCACTCGCTAATATTCAAAATGCGCTAAACCCATCAACTTTTAATCCAGGGACCTCAAGCCGTGCTTTTCGCATTGCAGGTAACGACTATATCAGTACTGTGATATTACCGAGACTAGCAGAGTTCATTTCGAAGGAGGCTCCCGGCATTCATGTGCATACTTTAACAGTGACTGACCGATTATATGAAATGCTGGATGCACAGGAAGCCGACTATGGCATCCTCCCTGTCATGGGTGAACTACCAGACAGATTCGGCTCCGGCCTACTGATAAAAGATAATTTTGTCTGTTTGATGAGCCCTAACCATCCTTTAGCGAAATATGATGTTCTGCCAATAGAAGAATATTCTCAAGCTAGGCACCTTCTGGTTTCACCAAGAGGTGATGCTCATGGCGTGGTTGATGAACTATTGGCGGAACGAGGCCTGAATAGACAAATCATTATGACCGTCAATCACTTCGGTAGTGTCCCTTTAATTGTTGCAGAAAGCGACCTGATAGTTACGGTTCCGGAACGTATTGCAGACCACTATAAACCACTTGCCGATCTGCACAGAACGACTGCTCCAGTATCTCCAACCCCCGGCTACTGCTCGGGGTTATCTCTGATTTGGCATAACAGGCTAACAAACCATCCGGCCCATATCTGGTTCAGAGATACACTGCTTCACCTGAGCGCAGATCAGAGAGACACCCATATTGGGCACATGCCAGCAACTGACGTCAGCTAGAAATAGGTCAAAAAAGCAGCATGGGCAACAACAAGGCATGAACTATGCCTGGGATCAAGGGCGCAAGGCTGACAAACAGACAGGTTGGATTTTAGGGTAGAATCAAAAGAAACAAAAAGTAACTTCGCAGCTTCTTCCGCCGCTTCGATAAGGAGGCCTAAATCTTGATCAACTAACCCTCCCGTAAAACCGGGGCGGTTCAGACAATCTCCATCCCCGGGAAACGCCCAGACAGCAATTTACACGTTGTCTGGGAGTGCGCGACCATTAGGTCGCGCCACCTTTATTCAAGGCTTACGCACGCACGAAAACTTTGCGATCAGCAGCCAGTTACCATTTCCATCATTGAAGGCCGGCTCAACATTGAAGCTGTCCGCTCCGGAACGGCGAAACGTCGCGCGCATCGGGTGCATTCCGTCCGGCATAGCGAAAGCATCGGTCGCCCAGGTAAAGTCGTCGCCCTGCCATCCGGCAGTTTCAAACGATCCCGACATGGAGAAGTTGTTCACCCAGGTGTTGCGAAACTGCCCGGTGGCAGCGTCGTGTCCCCAGAATTCAGCGATGGCAAGCGGTGTCGGGTTCTCCGCGGTTGCCGCCTCGACATAGTGTGTCTCCAGCCAGGCATCTCCCGCGGTCGCAACGAAATCGTAACTTGCGCTGAACGGCTGCTCGCCTTTGGGCGTAAACCGTTTGCCCTCGCATGCCCACGCGCCCTCAAAGTAACTCAGTTCGGCAGCACTGGCGGCAAGCTCTGCGGATGCGGCGGAGTGGCCAGCTGTGAGAAGCACGGTAACAATGACACCGGCAAGAGCCGACCGCAATTGATAAATAGTCGTCGGAAAGTTCATGATGGTCTCCTTCCATGGTTTCGGTGGATTGGTAAAGCAGTTAGCCCATATTCGGCGCGGTATCAGCAAAGCTCGGGCGCCGCTTGAAGGCCTCAAACCATGAGGCGACGCCAGAGGCGTCGCCAAACCCGCCGCCCACCATTTCATGCAGCGCCAGTGTGGTGGCAATGGCGATGTCGGCAATATTGGGTGTATCAGTGAGGATCGGGTAGACAGCCTTGCCGCGCTCCAGCACAGCAATCGCGTCAGCCGAACGCTCACGGGACGCCGCTATCAGCTCCTTGTCCCCGTGCTCCCCCTTGAAAACCGCTTCAATGACAGTGGTCTGAATGGGAGGATTGAGCGTGGCATGGGTCCAATCGAGCCATAAGTCCACCTCGGCACGCCGCTTCGGGTCCGACGGGTAGAAGCTTTCCGCAGCAAAGTTGGCACACAGATACCGCATGATGGCGTGCGACTCGGGCAGCCGGAAATCGCCATCTTCCAGAAGAGGCACAAGCCCCGTCACCGATTTCTCGCGATATCCAACCTGCATGTGCTCGCCGTCCTGCAACGCAACTGGAACGGTTTCAATGTCGATGCCGAGTTCATGGGCCAGAATTAAAACCCGCCGCGCATGCTGCGACATCGGATGCGTATAAAGTTTCACTTGAGTTCTCCTATGGGCTGAAGTCGTTTCTTTGAATAACAGTTCGATAGTTGCGGCGTTGTCAGGCGTTCGCGACGAAGTGTTTCGCTTCCTGAGCCAATTCCAACCAGTCGATCGATGAGTCAGGCGGTAGGCTCACCCACTGCTTCATCGGTCGGCCATGGCCAGGATCAAAACGCTGTGCTTTGCCGGATTGAATAAGCATGTCAGCACGATCCGTGCTGAGCTTGACGACAAGTTCGCCCTTGACTTCCATGGCAAAGACCTTGCCACGGATCTTAAGACCATCAGCACCGAACATGCGTCCAAGCTCGACGGCTTCCTCGCCCGACATTGTGCTAACGATGCTCTTGAAACTCTGCTTCATGGTGCTCCTCAATCTATGCTGCTACACAAGCGATCACTTGTATAGTGGCATGGACTTGACACGTTTACAAGTAATAACTTGTGAAAGTATTTCTTTTCACAATTGGCTACTTGTTATATAGTCACCCCATGGAGAACAGGAGCGTCTGAACACGATGAAACCCGCATTGCAAACCGAAGCCGCGTTGAAGGCAGTTGCCGAGCCACGCCGCTGCGAGCTCCTGACGCTACTGCGCGATACGGGAGATTTATCGGTGGGTGAACTGTCGAACCGGGTTTCGGTCAGTCAACAAGCCGTCAGCCTGCATCTCAAGGTGTTGGAGGAGGCCGGGCTCGTCGAGGCGCGGCGGGAGGGAACCCGCCATATCTACGCAGTCAAGCCGGAGGGATTCAAACCTGTTCAGGAATTCGTCGACGGTTTCTGGTCAGGGCAACTCGCCCAGTTGAAACAAACGCTGGAAAACAAATGACCGAAACCTACACAACATCGCTGCATATAGAGGCGTTGCCTGACGCTGTGTTCGATCATTTTGTCAGGCCCGAACTGCTCGTGAACTGGATGGGCGATTTCGCACGTCTTGAAGCGAAGGAAGGCGGGCTGTTTTCGGTCGATATCAATGGCACTCTTATCCGGGGCTCCTATGTCACGCTGGAGCGGCCGAACCTGATCAAAATCGCCTGGGGCGAGGCCGGCAATCAGGCGATGCTGCCCGGCGCAACACGGCTAACGATCAGGCTTGTCGCGTCCGGAACAGGGACCAACCTTGAACTCGTCCATACCGGGCTCGTACCTGCCGAGGCAGCCAAACATGCGATCGGCTGGCCGCACTTTCTTGCACGTCTCGCCGTCGCGGCCACCGGTGTCGACCCTGGCCCTGACCCATGGGCGACGTCACCGCCCGGTGACTGACGCTACCTGCATAACGGCTCTCTTATCGCATTTCTGTTTTTTTGTTGGTGCTATATTCGTCACTCACGGCGAGGGCATAGCCCGAGGGAAGGGAGTCTGATATCTCTATTCTGCTGGAGATACCCACCTTCGCGGGTATGACGGGATAAGAAACATCGACTAGCAGAAATGCCTGTAAGTTCTTACTCGGCTTCAAAACAGACAGCTTCGATATTGTGCCCTTCTGGGTCGAGCACGAAAGCCGCATAATATTCAGGGTGGTATTCCAGACGGACACCCGGCGCACCATTATCGGCACCGCCTGCAGCCAGGGCGATTTCATAAAATGTCCGTACTGCCTCGCGTGAGGGCGCCCGAAAACAAATGTGGGCTTCCGGCGTTTGACGGCCCTTTTCGGCTATCCATAGGGAGCCTTTTCGGCCAATACCAAACCCGACAAAAGCAACGGAGCCACTTATTTCTGCACTGACTTCCCTGACAATTTCTAAGCCGAGAGGGGCTAGCGCTTTGCTATAAAACCCTTTGGCACGATTGATGTCTTCAACGGACAGTGTCGTATGGTCGATCATGAGGCTTAGCTCAGGGTGATTGTTTCGGTTAGGCATCCCAACTCTCCCTTTCTCGCACCGCATCTGCCCAGCGATGCACATTAGGGCAATCTTCCGGTATCTGAAATTTAAAGACATCCGCTATCATCAGGGTGGCCATGCCCGTAATATCCGCAATTGTAAAGCTATCGCCCGTGATAAAGGGTCTGCCGTCAGCCATTTCAGAATCAAGCCAGCGCCATTTATCCGGGATACTCTTTTTCTGGCTTTCCGCGAAGGCAGGAATTTGTTCAATGACATCTGAAAACAGATTGATCGTGTGACGAACATAATAGCCATGCGGCATGAAAATATGATTCTGCATACGTAAGTTCCACATTTCAACATAGGCAATGTCATAGTCATCTTTTCCCATGAGCGGTGGCTCCGGAAATCGAGATTCCAGATAGCGGCATACTGCCATCACTTCTGTAATGACGCGGCCATCATCAAGTTCAAGAACCGGAACCTCCCCCAAAGAATTGAGCTTACGAAATTCAGGAGTACGTGTATCCTTGCCCAGTTCTATATCAATACAGGGTATATCAGCGCCTTTTTCTGCCAGAAAAATTCTTACCCGCTTGGTGTTGCCTGATTGGGCATTATAAAATTTCATCGGCTTTCCTTCTGTAGATAAACCCAGGCGCCGCTCC
>JBNKGK010000080.1:0-11264 GCA_050289785.1 Kordiimonas sp. | reverse complement strand
ACTGAAGGTGCCGGGCAGGGCCGGTGACATAGCCGGGCCGGAAGGTGCGCTCATGCCAGTCGTGCAGCAGGAGGTGCTTTCAGTCACGTTTGCTGACGCTGACAAGCTCTTCAGTGAGCGAGTTATGCCCCCTCTGGCTTCTGTTAAGGAGGCGTTGAAGAAGAGCGACCTTCTAAAGGGACTGAAGGTGGTGGATATGGCCAATGTGGCCGCAGGCCCCACTGCTACTTATGTTCTTGCCCAGTTTGGCGCCGATGTGGTGAAGGTGGATCACCCGACACACCCTGGTGCGCTCCTCATACCTAGCTTGGTTACAGAGGGGAAAAGAAGCCTTGTGGCCAGCTTCGGGAGTGCGTCAGGTCAGGCTCTGCTCGGCAAACTTGTTGGCTGGGCTGATATCCTCATTCACAACTGTGTCGATGAGACAGCATCAAGGCTGGGTGTGACCCATGAACAACTGATGGCCGTGAACCCGAATGTGATTGGTTGCCAGCTTTCAGCCCTTGGGGGTACAGAGCGTGGTTATTGGGAATATAGGGTGGGTTTTGATCCTGTGGCCCAGTGTATTAGCGGCCTCATGGCCTATTATGGATCAACGACCAACCCGCAGTGGCACAGCATTGCGGCGTCTGCGGATACCATGGGTGGCTTCTGTCTGGCCTTTTCCAGTTTGGTTGGTTTGTGGCAAAAGCGCCGCACAGGATATGCCGGTGAGGTGCGTACATCGCTTGCGCGGTCTGTCAGCTTATATCAACTGCCTTTCATGATTGAGGAAGATGGTTGCTGTAATTTACCGGTCCATGGTGGTCAGTTCGCTGTTGGCCCGCATCCTTGGCAACGGCTTTATGAGTGCAGCGATGGCTGGATATATGTCCATGCAAGAGATGATCAGCAGCGTCATTTTACGCACTTGATGCTTGGGGAAGGGCAGCCAAACCAGCCAGCTTTTGCGGCAGCCTTTAAAGGTCATGACGCAGCTTATTGGTTGTCCCGTCTTGATGAGGCTGGGGTTGCCTGTCACCCGGTGATCAGTGCCAAAAGTGTAAAAGCAACGACATCTGCGCGGCAGGTGGAAAATACACAGGCTGATGAAGTGGCAGAAGGAAGCTTTGAAGTTCTTTGTCATGCCAGCCATCCTGCTGGCATCCCGCTCTATAACTTGGCGACAAATTTTGTGCGGGTGGGGGAGCGACGCAGCTGGACCCGATTAAAAGTGGCCCCAAGCTATGGTGAAGATACAAGGGATATTTTACAGGAGCTTGGCTACGATCTTGCCGAGATCAATGAACTGGTTCGGCTGAATGTTGCCTATGACTATTTCCCAGCACTCAAAAAGAAGGGCGTATATTTCTTCACGCCGGAGGCAGAGGCATGAGGGGATTTTTGAAGTTTCTTTTCTGTGCCGTGGCTTTTGTCTTTACTGGTGCACCTACGGCTTATGCGGGGGAACACTGCCAACCTGAAAAAGGGATCACACCTTATTGTGGTCTCCAGGGGCCGGAAGATATGGTGCATGTGCCAGACAGCTCATTGTTAATCCTCAGCCAATATGGAGGGCATATGCAACATGGGCCGGGCAGCTTGCTATTGTTTGATATGGCGACGGAGGACAAAACAGAACTGTTTTCCAGTTCAACAATTGCGACACAGCCGAGCGAACTATGGGGGGATAGCAACTGTACCGTACCTCCTAAGCATTTCTCACCACACGGTATTGATATGATCCTGTGGCCAGACGGGGCCCTGATGCTTCTGGTGGTCAACCATGAAGAGGCGGATTCAGTTCAGTTTTTCCAGATTATACGGTCCGGAAATGATGCTGCACTTGAATGGCGTGGCTGTGTGATGATGCCTGTGGGTTTGAAATTGAATGATGTCTCTGCAACGCCAGAGGGCGGCTTTGTCACTGGCGCAGTGCGTATTAAAGAAATGAGACAGACCCGCTGGACATCACTGGATGAAGTGGTGCCGCAGCTCATGCGGTGGAGCCCCAGCGAGGGCCTGACCATTGTTCATGCCTTTCCCTCTGGAGGTTATCTCAATGGGGTGAATGTCGCAGCCAGCGGTGACACGGTATTTGTGAATGATTCCGCACTCGGTAAGGTGAGCAAGATTTCTCTTAAGACAGGGGAAATTCTTCGTGAAGCTTTTGTCAAAACGCCCGATAATAACCGCTGGACCGGTGATGGCCGCCTTTTGATAACCTCTATTTTGGTATCGGATATGGCGGTGATGGAAGAGTGTGACAGGCATAAAGACAAACCTTGCGCTATCCCTTTTTCTGTCTCAGTGCTTGATCCCGATACCATGCAGATTGATCGCATCTTTTATCATGATGGCAGCCAGCCATTTGGCGCTGCGACAGTAGCCTTGCAGGTGGGAGATAAACTCTATCTGGGGGCAGCTCTCGGTGACCGCATGGCCATGGTGCCAATGCCACAGAACAGAAAAGGGAAAACCGATGACAGCGACTAACTATAAAGGCCCGTTGGCGGGTGTGAAGGTAATTGATTTCGGTTGGTACTATGCTGGGGCCATGACCGGGATGCTGCTGGCTGATCAGGGAGCAGAGGTTATCCGCATTGTGAAGCCGGGTGACCGAGAGCTACCTGATCAGCAGTATCGTGTGCTCAACCGGAACAAAAAGCTGCTGGTGTTGGATCTCAAAACGGAAGAGGGCAGGGAACAGGCTCTGGCTCTCATTGAAAAAGCAGATGTGCTGATTGAAAATTTCAGGCCCGGTGTGATGAAACGCTTAGGGCTGGACTATGCCAGTGTGAAAGGGGTGAACCCAGGTCTTGTCTATCTCTCGCTGCCGGGGTTTGCCTCTACGGATAAAGAACGTGCGCATCTTCAGGCGTGGGAAGGCGTGATGGGGGCTGCTTCGGGTGTTTATACTGATACCAATCAGTTCAGGGAATATCTTGATTTTCCACCTGTTTATACCTGGGTGCCGCAGTGTTCCATGTATGGGGCGATGATGGGCGGTATTGCCATTATGGCTGCCTTAACGGGCAGGCAACGAACTGGCCAGGGAACAGTGATAGAAACACCGATGGCTGATGCTGCCTTGATGGGGTTTTCTTTCAATGTGATGATACAGCCGCCATTTTGGATCATGCGTTCTTTGGTGCCCGCAAAGGCACCACTGCCCAAAAATCTGCGTCCACTGAAATATCAGTCGGGTGATAGTGTTGCAGAGCAGAGAAGAAAACTGCAAGCCGCCCGGTTTGAGACACGTGAGTCCCCCACCAAAAGAATGTATCTTTGTGCAGATAACAGGTTCCTTTACCTCTACACACAGGATGTTGGCAGGTTTGTTGAAAAAATCATTCAGGTCTTGGGGATTGCAGATCAGCTTAAGGCCGAAGGTTTTGTTGTCACTGGCCCCTGGGTTAAAGGGCTGGATAATAATCTGTGCGATGCTGCTGGTATGCCGGGGGAGAGTGTTGCTCGTTTCGAGCAGCTCATCGCAGAGGCTTTGCTGACAAAACCAGCTGAAGAATGGGAAATGCTATTACATCAGCAGGGTGTGCCTAATGCTGTGGTAAGAACCAGAGAAGAATGGCTGGCTCTGGAACCACTGCTTAAAACGCAGCTTTTTGTATCAATGGATGATGGTAACCGGGCTCTCACGGTTCCCGGGCGATTGGGGGATATGAGTGATGCAAAAGGCAGGGTTATGCCAGCACATTTCCATGAGCCTGATCAGATAGACATCAACAGTGCGTCAAAGGCTTTTGATGGTTTTCCCCAGCCAATGGGTAACGATGCCAGAGGCATTGTTGAAAAGAAAAGTGATCTTCTTAAAGGCCTGAAAGTTCTGGATTTATCCAATGTAGCAGCCGGGCCTGTTTCTGCTAATATTTTGGCAGAATATGGTGCTGATGTTATCAAGGCTGATCCACCCTCTTATCTTTTTCCCGCGCTTGTTGTGGGTTCTATCCCCATCCTGTCTGGCAAGAGAAGCATTCTCACAGATGTTTCGAAACCAGAAGGGCGAGAAGTGCTGACGCGGCTGATAAAATGGGCGGATGTTATTGTCCATAATTCGGTGGATGAGACCGCCAGTCGCCTGGGTGTTACGCTTGAGCAGGTGCAGGTCATTAATCCTGCTGCAGTTACCTGTCAAATCTCAGCGTATGGCGCAACAGAGCGTGGTGGTTGGGAAAACCGGACAGGCTTTGACTGCTTGTTACAGGCGTCAAGCGGTCTGATGGCACAGTATGGCTCAATAGATGACCCCTACTGGCATGGCATGATTTCATGTGGAGACATAATGGGTGGCTTTGCCCTCGCTTTTGTCGCTCTTTTAGGTGCCTATCAACAAAGAGGAACCGGTAAAGGGGGAGAAGGTCGCACCTCTCTCGCCCGGCTCATCAGTTATGTCCAATTGCCCTACATGATTGCCGAAAACGGCAGAAGTGATTGGGGAGAAGCAAGAGGCCAGTTTGCTGTTGGCGAGAGCTGGCACCAACAGCTCTACCAATGTGAAGATGGCTGGGTTTTTGTTGGTGCGCATGACAGGGATACAGGTTTGTTGCTTCAAACAGTTTTGGACGATAATCAGCTGTCTGAACCGGCACTGGAAGAGACATTTAAGCGGCAGCCTTGCAGTATCTGGGTTGAAAAGCTCAATAAGGCGGGCATTGGCTGTCATCGTGTTATGAGTGTCGATGCAATTTGTAAGGAAACTCCCATGAGGCCTGTAGACAATACGCATTGCGATGAACAGGCATCGGAATCTCTGGAAATTCTCAGGTGGGACAATCATCCCTGGAGAGTGCCGGTTGACTTACCGGCACCAAACTGGGTGCGAGTGGGTGAGAACCATAGCTGGACTCGGCTAAAAACAGCACCTCGTTTGGGTGAGAACACTCGCGAGATATTAGCAGAGCTTGGGTATAGTAAAAATGAGATTAATCACCTTATCGAGATTGGTGCTTCCCATGAGTATTTAACAGCTTTGGATAGCAAAAACATATATTTTCTTGGACAGGAGCAGGAATAGTGAGTGGCAGTATTTATAAAGGCCCGTTGGCGGGTGTGAAGGTAATTGATTTCGGTTGGTACTATGCTGGGGCCATGACCGGGATGCTGCTGGCTGATCAGGGAGCAGAGGTTATCCGCATTGTGAAGCCGGGTGACCGAGAGCTGCCTGATGAGCAGTATCGTGTGCTCAACCGGAACAAAAAGCTGCTGGTGTTGGATCTCAAAACGGAAGAGGGCAAGGAACAGGCTCTGGCTCTCATTGAAAAAGCAGATGTGCTGATTGAAAATTTCAGGCCCGGTGTGATGAAACGCTTAGGGCTGGACTATACCAGTGTGAAACAGGTGAACCCAGGTCTTGTCTATCTATCTCTGCCGGGGTTTGCCTCTACGGATAAAGAACGTGCGCATCTTCAGGCGTGGGAAGGCGTGCTATCTGCGGCGGCGTGTGTGTTCACCCAGACAAGCCCGGTGAGAGAAATACTTAAGTTTCCGCCGGTTTATACCTGGATCCCCCAATGTTCCACACAAGGAGCCATGCACGGGGCCGTCGCTGTTGCTGCCGCCCTCACTGCAAGAGAGACAAGGGGCTGTGGCACAGTAATTGAAGTGCCCCTTGTGACGGCAGGCCTTTCTCCTTTCGCCTCCTATTTGCAGCCAGCGCTGCAACCCGCTGGTGGGATGCCTGAGACGTTAAAGTCTTTTGCTTATGACAGGGCCGATAGCGAAGAGGTTCAGATTGCCAAAATGGAAGGTGGTAGGGCAGAGATACAGATCCCGCCCTTCTATGGCAGGCCTTATAAATGCGCGGATGGCCGCAGCATCCTCATCTGGGCGCCGGACTGGCCCAAGGCAATCAGAAAACTCTTCAGAGCCATTGGTATTGAGCGCCAAGCCCTGCAAGAGGGGTATGTGAATGAAGGTCCCTGGGTTACAGGGGTGGATAATAATGTCAGTAACGGCTTCCAGATGAGTGTGGAGCGGCGGAATAGGATTACTCAGTTGATCGCTGACGCTCTCTTGGCCCGCACGGCCGAAGAGTGGGAGGCGGAGTTGCAAGCCCTTGGTGTTCCCACTGCTGTCATCCGCACACGGGATGAGTGGCTGGGTCTTGAGGCAATGCTGAAGTCTGGTGTGCTTACCCACATGGGGGATTTAACGGTGCCCGGTCGCACGGTTGATGTCAGCGGCCTAGATGAGGCCCTCATGCAAGGTTTCAGTGAGGCGGAGAGCATCGGTTACTCAGATGATTTATTTTCTGGTGAAGGGTCTGCTACCCACAAGGCGGGTGATTTGACGAAAGGGGAGTTGCTCTCTGGCCTCAGGGTACTTGATCTGACCAATCTGGTGGCAGGCCCCAACTCCAATTACACACTGGCTCAATATGGCGCTACCGTGATCAAGGCAGACCCGCCAGAGTTTCTGCATCCTGGCCTTATTAACATGATGGTGGAGTTAAACCAGGGCAAGCGTAGCCTTTTGCTGGACCTGACCTGTGAACCGGGCCGTAAGGTTTTCGAGAGGCTCATCAAATGGGCAGATGTGATTGTGCACAACAGCGTGGATGGCACGGCAGAACGTCTGGGTGTCAGTTTTAAACAGGTGCAGGCAATTAACCCGGATGCAGTCGTTTGTCAGTTCTCGGCTTTTGGGGGTAGTTTCCGGAATCGGGGTGGCTGGGAACGGCGGACAGGCTTTGATCCTCTCGCCCAGTGCAGCAGTGGCATGACAGTACACTTTGGTTCTTTTGATGTGCCGCACACTCATGGCTCTGTGAATGTGGATATTATGGGGGGGCTGGGTACAACCTTCGCGGCCACCTTAGCCGTGTATCAGAAGCAGAGAACAGGCCATGCAGGAGAAGCCCGCACTTCCCTTGCCCGCGTGGTGAATTTTGTGCAACTGCCGTGCATGGTCGCCAGAGATGGCCGCAGTGAATGGGGTGAGCAGCGAGGCCAGTTTGCCCTGGGGCCAAGCTGGCACCAGCGGCTTTATGAATGCAAGGATGGGTGGCTTTATGTGGAAACACCGATAGGCAAAGCTGACGCTTTGGCCAATTGTGTAATCGGGAAGGAAAGTGCTGATACGCCCTCCATGGAAGCAGCGTTCAAAGCCGAGGGTAGAGACATATGGCTTCAGTGCCTTACCGAAGCAGGCATCGCCTGTCATGCCGTGCTGAACTTTAGCGATATTGTGCAGGTTCCCATCCGTTCAGTGGATAACAGCCTCAAGGATGAGCAGGCACAAGGCTCTTATGAGCTTGTTCAGTGGGATGACCATCCCTCAGGCACGCCCATTATGCTGATGGCGCCTACCTGGTCACGTGTTGGAGAGAAGCAAACCATCCGCCACTTGCCGCCAGCTCCGCGCTATGGCTCCTCCTCAAGGGAGATACTCACAGAGCTTGGCTACTCCGACAAGGAAGTTGACCAGCTCATCAGTCTTAGGGCGGCACATACCTATATTCCTGCCATTGGTACTGAAAACAGCTATTTTTTTGAAATGGAGACAAATAATGAAACAGACAGCAAAATATAAAGGCCCTCTTGTTGGTCTGAATGTGATAGATTTTGGCCATTATTATGCGGGTCCTATGGCAGCAATGGTGCTGGCTGATCAGGGTGCCAATGTGATCCGTATTGTAAGGCCGGGCAAGAAGGAGCTGCCGGATCAGCAGTATCGTCTGTTTAATCGCAATAAGAAATTGCTGGAGCTTGACCTGAAAACAGAGGAGGGCAAGGCTCAGGCTTTGTCACTTATGGAAAAAGCCGATGTGGTTATCGAAAACTTCCGGCCCGGTGTGATGAAACGCCTTGGGCTGGATTATGCCAGTGTCAAAGCAGCTAACCCTGGACTTGTTTATCTTTCACTACCTGGATTTGCCTCTACGGATAAAAAGCGGTCTCACCTTCAGGCTTGGGAGGGCCTCTTGGGGGCGGCTACAGGCATCTATGCTGAGGCAAATTTGCTGCGATCCTGGCTCGGGTATCCGCCAGCTTATACTCCCATGCCGATTTGTTCTTCCTATGGGGCAATGCAAGGCGTTGTTGCTGTGATGGCCGCGCTGACAGCACGTGAAGAACATGGAAGTGGCACTGTTATTGAAACCCCTTTAGTGGATGCCGGTATGTCCAGCTTAAGTGATTGTTTTATCGCGCGTCCAGTGCATAGCCAGACGCTGCGTGCCGTGGCGGACCCCAATGCAGAAGTGCCAGACTGGTATAAGCCTTATCTGTATAACCCATTGGATGCCCCTGAAGAGCAGGAGCGAAAGCTTTTTGAATTTGGGCAGAAAATCATTTGGGGGCATTGCGGTTTCTACACAACGGCGGATGATCGCCATATCATTTTTACACCGATGAAAAATCATATTGTTCCTTATTACAAAGCACTGGGTCTATATCGCCAACTGATGGAAGAGGGGTTTGTTGTTGAAAACTTCTGGTGGGAATTTAACGATCTGGGTACCAATTTGGTTGGTGGGCTTGGACCGAAACGTCTGCTACGGGTGAAGGAACTTGTGGCAGAGGTTATACGCACCAAAACTGCGCTGGAATGGGAAGAAATTATGGCTGAGGTTGCCGTGCCCTTCTCGATGCTGCGTACCCGCGATGAGTGGATGGTGCTGGAGCCAATGCTTAAATCTGGGGTTCTCACCAGGATGAATGACGGTAAAACAGAACTGACGGTTCCTGGTCGTGTTGCAGATATTAACGGCCCCGGTGGTGCCATTATCGACATAGTCCCCAAAGAAGCAGAGCGTATAACGGTTTCTCAGTTGGGAGAAACCTTCGGGAATGCAGCTTCAGTATCGGCTTCTTCTTATCAGTCACAGAAGAAAGGTAACTTGTTAAAAGGGCTTAAGGTGCTGGATTTGTGTAGCATATTGGCGGGGCCCATGTCTGCCTATACGCTTGCTCAATACGGGGCCGAGGTGATCGCGGCAGAGCCTTCCGTTTCTTTTAACGTGCCAACACAGATACTGGATAATCTGATGGCAAGGCAGGGAAAACGCAGCCTTATCTGGGACGTTAAAACAGCGCCAGGCAGGGAAATGTTCCGTCGTTTGGTGACATGGGCAGATGTGATTGTGCATAATAGCCTTGATGATGTGGCAGAACGGCTTGGGGTGTCTCAGGCACAGGTGCAGGCAATCAACCCGAAAGTGGTTGTGTGTCAGGTCACGGCCACAGGTGGCAGCTTGCGCAGCGGATGGGAAAACCGCCCAGGGATTGACCCCATGGGCAATATGCCAACGGGCCAGTATATACAGTTTGGCAGTATGAAATATCCGCAAGGTTATGGTGGGGTATCTTCTGACACCATGTGTGGGATCAGCCTTGCGTTTTCTGCGCTTCTTGGTCGTTATCAGTTCCTGAAAACCGGCTATGCAGGGGAGGGGCGGACATCCCTTGCCCGAGCCAGTAACCAGAACCAATTCCCCTGGGTCATTGCCGAAAATGGTAAGTGTCATTGGGGTGAGGCCACAGGCCAGCACGCGAAAGGGGATCATGCCCTTCACCGTATGTACAAATGTGCTGACGGTTGGCTTTTTGTGGGCACCACTAATGACAAGGCTGAAGCGCTTACCGCAACAACTGGGGCTGAGAGTGCTGAAGAACAAGCACTTGAAGCTGCTTTTATAAACGAGAGCTGTGCTCACTGGGAAGCTAAACTAGCCGAAGCCTATATTGCCTGCCACCGGGTGCTCAGAATGGATGATATTTGTGCAGAGGCGCAGTTGGTGCATGTGGGTAATGATGCCGTTGATGTCCCTGTAGAGGGTCAGCTCGAGGTGCTCTGCTACGATGAGCATCCCTGTGGCTCACCTGTGATTGTGCCCGGTGCCACATGGGCGCGTATTGGGGAAGAGCAGACATACAAACGCTTGTCCCCTGCTGTTAGGTGGGGGGATGATACTCGCGCTATTCTGGCAGATATTGGTTGCTCAGAAAATGAGATTGATAACCTGTTCCGCCTCAGGGTGGCGCATGATTATTTGCCTGCCCTTGGCGGTAAGGACACTTATTTCTTTAAAGGGCCAAGTATCTCAAATCCGGTGAGAGAGGAAAAATGACCTCTCGTTTAATTCTAGACAGCCTGGAATCAGATTTAATACCGGGTGCCATTGAATATGCGGTGTTGCTACCGGAGGGGTATGACCCTAAGGGTGAGCCCCTTCCTTTGCTAATCAACATGCACGGTGGCGTGTTCAGAAAGGGCTAACGCAGCAATAAAAAAATATTTCAACTTTTTTCATTTTTGGGGTGAGGGTTCGTTAGGGCTTAGGCGAATCTCCTAATATAGGAGGCACCTCATTATGATGGTTTTGGTGGAAATGACGCTCAGGCTCGCCCGCCAAAGCAGTTTGTGATACCTTTTGAGGGAGACAACCGCTTTGGTGGAGGGAGTATGCGCAGTGCGTGACACAGATACAGCTGTGTCAGCCCCTAGGCGTGGCAATAATCATGCTCGCGTTGGGGTGCGG
Organism: Kordiimonas sp.; assembly: GCA_050289785.1. Lineage (GTDB taxonomy): Bacteria > Pseudomonadota > Alphaproteobacteria > Sphingomonadales > Kordiimonadaceae > Kordiimonas. Next base: position 787 of record JBNKGK010000080.1, on the reverse strand, counting down.
GAGCTTTATGCGCACTATCATCAGCGCCTGCTTGCTTTTTTGAAAGCGCGACACCTTTCTGAAGAAGATGCAGCTGATATCGCTCATAGTATTTTCCTGTGCCTGATAGAGATGGATGAGCTGCCTGAGGGGTCGCATCTTGAAAACATGATCTTCACCATTGCACACAGAATGACTGTCAGTGATTACCGTAAAAAGCGGGTGCGCCAGAATGTACTGCGGGAAGGCCTAGAAGTGGCAGGCTTTAAAGACAGTAAACCGCTGCCAGACCAGGTGGTGGCAGGCAAACAGGATTGGCAGCAGTTTCGCAACAGTCTGGACAGCCTTCCTCCCAGGTGCCGTGAAGTTTACCTGATGCATAAGGTGGATGGTTTCACCCAGAAGGATGTGGCCAGAAAACTGGATATCTCCCTGAGTGCCGTAGAGAAACATATGATCAAAGCGGTCATGAAAATTAACCAGTTGATGGGGCGTAGAAAATGAATAACAGCCCGGTAGCGAAAGCAGAAACAGCCTTGATTGATGAGCAGGCAATCGCTTGGCACACCCGTGTGCGTCATAACAAGCTCAATATTGAAATTTTAGCAGAATTTGAGGATTGGCTTGCCGAGAACCCGCAGCACAGGGAACGCTATAAACTGATCTGTGACTATGCAGATCAGGCAGCAGTAGATGCAGCATACCAACAGTGGATCGATGATACCACAGCGGCAGCAGGTGCTAGTATAACTGGCGGCTGTGACCCACAAGTAAGTATAGATGCCGATGCGGCACCAGCCTTATGTGA
>JBNKGK010000079.1:0-11385 GCA_050289785.1 Kordiimonas sp. | reverse complement strand
CCAGTGCAGAGGCAAAGCCAACGCTGGGAAATTTGGCAAGGTTTGATCCGGGGCCAATGGGGGCATCCACCATCATACTCACCCTGTTCCCCACAAACCGCACTAAAATGTCGTCACCAAAAAACTCAACAAGCATCGTGTTGTTTTTATAAGGTGCCAGTTGATCTGGGGTTAGCTGTTTAAATAGAGGGATGGATAGGCCTTGGATCAGACCATTTTCTTTGAGGTTATGCCAATAATCAAACGCCTGCAGATGAAGGCGGCGTTCCTGTTGAGGCTCTATGGAAACGACAGTATCATCATCCCGTGCAACCATACGGAAAGCATGTACACTATTTTCTATCACGCCTGACACAACGGATATCCCCCATATCCCCCAAAGTATAAGGATGCAGTGAAGTGATACTAACACTCTACCTATCCGATGCAAGTAGGATAAGGTGATTGAAGCATTTTTAGTGAATCATGGAAGTTTTATAATAAAAAACGCTATAACCGGGCAGGTTACAGCGTTTTCAGAAGATAAAGTGAAGAGACGTGCTTAGGCTGCAGCTTCAGCTTTTTTCTTTTTGATTTCTTTTTTCAGTTTCAGGGCAGTTGCAGAAAGGTCTGTATCGCGGGCTTTCAGCAGAAAGTTGTCAAGACCATCATTGTGCTCAACAGAGCGCAGGGCATGCGTGGAAATACGCAGGCTGACAGAGCGGCCAAGAATGTCAGAAATCAATGTAGCTTTAGTCAGGTTTGGCAAAAAACGACGACGGGTTCTATTGTGTGCGTGAGACACATTGTTACCAGTCATAACACGTTTACCAGTCAGTTCACATACGCGCGACATAATCGTTATCCTTCTTTTTCTACACGGCCTTTTGGCCGGGAATCTTTATGATACGGGTCGCTAAAACCTTCTGAAAATTATTTCACATGGCAATAGCTCGGCGGTGCATAGGGGTTTTGACCCTGTGAGTCAAGGCTAATCAGGCTTTTCAGCTATAGTTTGGGCCATTTGCCGGCAAGGTTCGTGGCGCGTTCCAGCAGCGCGCCAACAGCCAGAAGCTGATCTTCCCTGAAAAGGTTGCCCCATAATGTAATGCCATGGGGCACCAGTTTTTCCGGCCCTGGCTTCGCATTCGGCACCCCGGTTAGCGGGTGGGTGATCCGGTTCTCAAAGCCCACCGGCAAGGTAAGGCTGGGGTGGCCGGTGAAATTGCTGGCAATCAACATATGGCCTGCATAATTGGGGCAGATGATCAGGTCCACTTGGCTATAAAGCGTGTCGAAGATTTCCATCACCCGGCGACGAAAGCGGTTAAGCTGCATGATCTCAACGGCGGTATGAAAGCGGGCAGCCCTCAGGCGGTTGGGCCAAGCTGCTTCTTCCTGCCAGGTCAGCTCATCATCCCTGCCCGTTAAGGTAAGTTCTTCAAAGGAAGCGGCAGCTTCCACCTCGAGTATGCTGAGAAGCGTGGTGTAAGGCAGGTCTGGCAAGCTCACCTCGGTAAGCACAAACCCCATTTCCTTTAGGTGCGATAGGGCGGCATAATCACTGGCGGTGCCTTCTTTCTCAAACCAGGTGGGGTTATAACCAATGCGTAAATTCTCTGCTGCGGCTGTGAGCCCATCATAGGCGAAGCCCCAATCAAAACAGGTTGGGTCTTCCCCGTCTGCTCCCTTGATGGCGTGTAATACTAAGGCCGTATCTTCCACAGCACGACAAAGAGGGCCGATTTTATCAAGGGACCAGCACAACGGCATCGCCCCAGTACGGGGCACACGCCCAAAGGTGGGCCTGAGCCCGGTGGCTCCACAGCGTTCGGCAGGCGAGATGATTGATCCCATGGTCTCTGAGCCAATGGTGAAAGAACAGAGGCCTGCTGCTACGGCGGAGGCAGAACCTGCGCTGGAGCCACTGGCCCCCTCGTCCGGGTTCCAGGGGTTGCGGGTGGTGCCGCCAAACCATTTGTCACCGTAAGCCAGTGCCCCCAGCGTGGTTTTGCCGACAAGTACAGCGCCCGCCTCCCTCAGACGTTTTGTTACAGTAGCGTCCCGCTCAGCTATACGGCCGCTAAAGGGGGCTGCACCCCATGTGGTGCGGGTGTCTGCTGTGTCGATCAGGTCTTTCATACCATAAGGGATACCATGCAGCGAACCACGGTAAATGCCGGTGCGAATCTCCCTGTCGGCCTGATAGGCCTGTTCCCTTGCCAGCTCTGGTGTCACGGTCACAAAACAATAAAGCTGCGGGGCGATCCGTTCGATCCGCTTCAAATAGATATCGGTGAGGCGGCTACTGCTAATCTGTTCTGTTTTCAGCCAGTGGGCCTGCGCATGAAGGGGGGCAAATGCAATGGCTTCATCACTGCCCGGTATAGCCATAGGTTCTGGTGCTGCTATGCGAATTTCGTCGGTTTGCTGTTTATAGGTCCGTCCAGGCAAACGAGGATCAAAGAGGGTCGCAGGTTCATCATCCATGCCTAAATGCACAGCGTCCCGGCGTTTGCGCACCCGGTCAACCATGTCTTCAAGCTCATTAAAGATCATGGCGCGCTCGGTTGGGGTGTATTGCACGCCAGCAATGCGTTCCGCCGCGCTCAGGTCTGCGGGGCGAATAGCAGTGCTTTGCAGGGCTTCTTGTGCCGTTGCTTTGCTAGCCAAGGCAAGGCCGCCAAGGGCGGTTACCCCTTTTAATAACTGACGACGGTTGAATGGTTTTGCTGTCATCTTATCTATGCATCTCTTGCTTGGCTGTTACTATAGGGTTTTCTTTTTAGGGTTTAAACCGCTATCAAACGGTTAAGAGTGTGAAAGTTTGGGAAGGCCCTGTTGATGGCAGGCATCATAAAAGCAGTTCTTGGCCCCACTAATACGGGCAAAACCCATTACGCAGTGGAGCGGATGCTTGGTTATGCTTCGGGTGTGATGGGCTTCCCGCTGCGGCTTCTGGCGAGGGAAGTGTATGACAGGGTGGTGGCCGTGAAAGGCCAGCGTCAGGTTGCGCTGCTCACGGGGGAAGAGCGTATCGTACCAGAAGGTGCTCGCTATTTCCTGTGCACGGCCGAGGCGATGCCGCGCCATACGCTGGCTGATTTTGTGGCCATTGATGAAGTGCAGATGGCCGCAGACCCTCAGCGCGGCCATGTGTTTACCGAACATATGCTGCACACCCGCGGCAGGCATGAAACCCTGCTGCTGGGCGCAGAGACAATGCGGGAGCTGATTATCAAGCTGATCCCGGAGGTGGAGGTTGTCACCCGACCGCGTTTTTCCAAACTCAGTTATATAAAGCCTGCCAAACTTTCCCGTCTGCCCCGGCGCAGTGCGGTTGTTGGTTTTTCTGCCAGTGATGTGTACGGCATGGCCGAACTGATTCGCCGCCAAAAAGGCGGTGCCGCCATTGTGATGGGGGCCTTGTCACCCCGTACCCGCAACATGCAGGTGGAGATGTACCAGTCAGGTGAAGTGGATCATCTGGTGGCGACAGATGCCATCGGCATGGGCCTGAATATGGATATTGGCCATGTGGCTTTCTCTGGCCTTAGCAAATTTGATGGCAGGTTGTTCCGGAACCTCACAGCGGCTGAAGCCGCGCAAATTGCAGGCCGTGCAGGGCGGCACCAAAGGGATGGCACTTTCTCCACCCTTTCAGGCGGGGAGCCTTTTGATGACCTGATGGTGGCGCAGATAGAAAACCATCAATTTCAACCTATTAAGCGGATTTTCTGGCGGAATCACCGGCTTGATTTTGCCACGATCAGCCGTTTGGAACGCTCTCTGGAGCAGCCTGCTGTCACCGATGGCCTGCACAGGGTGCGGGATACGATCGACATAGTGGCGCTTAAAGCCCTGATGTCTTTTCAGGATGTAAAAGACGTGACAACAGACAAAGCCGCCGTCGAAAGGCTTTGGAATGTTTGCCAAATTCCTGATTTCAAGAAAGTTTCCCCTTCGGATCATCACAATCTTTTGCACCGTATTTATATGGGTTTGATGGGTCCGTCCGGCACAATTCCGCATGACTGGGTGGCGAAGCAGGTTAAGCGGCTTGACAATGTGCATGGGGATATAGATACCTTGGCCAGTCGAATTGCCAGTATTCGGACGTGGACATATGTTTCACATCGGAAATCATGGCTTGAAGATGCGGCCCATTGGGCCCATGTAACGCGCAGTGTGGAAGATAAATTATCAGATGCACTGCATGAGAGATTAACCCAGCGTTTTGTGGACAGGCGTACGGCTGTTCTCATGCGCTCGCTCAGGCAAAGGGACGCACTCAGCGTGAGCATAGATAGTGAAACGAACCAGGTCTCTGTCGAAGGACATGAGATCGGAGAACTGAACGGCTTTTCATTCCGCGTGGATCCCGCTGCGGTTGGGGATGAGAAGAAAACGCTGACAGCAGCAGCCGAGAGCGCCCTGCAGGTTGAACTGACCCGCCGCGCCAAGCTGTTTGCCAATGTGGGTTTTAAGACCCTGTCGTTTGATTTCAGTGAAGGCCTCGCGTTCCCCAAACTGATGTGGGAAGGGGCTGTCATTGCCACCGTGCACGATAGTGGCGCTTTGTTTGCCCCTCGCGTGAAACTGGTTCAATCCACCCTGCTGAACGGTGAGAATGCCGAGTTGGTTCGTGAAAAAGCTCAGGAATGGCTGGATACCCGGATTGCCGAGAAGCTGGCCCCGCTTGTTACCCTCGCGCAGGAACTGAACGGCGAAGCAGAAGCGCCGGAAGGTGCACTGCCTCTTTCTGGCCTGGTGCGCGGTGTGGCGTTTCAGCTTGTGGAAAACTATGGTGTGCTGTCCCGTGCGAAAGTGGATGGTGACCTGCGCCAGCTTGATCAGGATGCCCGCAAAGGCCTTCGCCGCTTTGGTATTCGCATTGGGGCCTCCAGCCTTTATATACCGCTTATATTGAAGCCACACGCCAATGAGCTGCGGCTGATGATGTGGGCTATGGCGGGCAAGCTGAATGGCCTGCCGCCCCTTCCAACCCCCGGCATGGTGTGGGTGGAAACGGAAGAAACGGCCCCGGCAACCTTTTATGAAATGGCAGGCTTCCAGATTGCTGGCAAAAAAGCCGTGCGTGTGGATATGCTGGAGCGTTTGGCGGATGCCGTGCGTCCGCTTGGTCAGGGCGGGGATTGGTTTGAAGTAACGCCAGAGATTATGGGCCTTGTTGGCCTTTCGGGCGAGGATTTCGCCGGTGTGATGTTGGTGGCGGGTTATAAGCACGAGCTGCGGCAGGTACCTGCTCCCGCACCGGTAGAAGCAGCCGAAGCGGAAAAAACGGATGCCGAAGCAACGGATGAAGCTCCGGCAGGAGCAGTGGAAGCCCCTCAGGGTGAGGCAGCGCCAGTAGAAGCGTCAGAAACACCTGTTGCGGAGTCTGTGACAGAGGAAGCCGCTGTCGAGGCACCAGTTGAGGCGAACCCAGCGACGGAAGAAACAAGTGAAGCAGCAGCCAGTGAAGAAACCTCTGGCGAGGAAGAGCTGGTCGAGCGTTATTTCTTCACTTGGGCACCCAAGCGGAAAGAACGCCCCCAAAACAGAAACAGGCAGGAAGCCCGGCCCGGTGGTGGCAAAGGTAAACCCCACAAAGGCGGCAAGGGCAAGCCGGGCGACAGGCGCAACCAGAATGGTGGCCAGAACCGATCCTTCAAAAGCCAGCCACGCAAGGAAAAGCCGCTTGATCCGGATTCGCCTTTTGCAGCACTGGCAGGCCTCAAGGATCAGCTCACTGCCAAGAAGAAGTAAGCAAGAGCAGCTCAGGTGCAAGAGACAAGCGGGCCAGATCAGCTAAGGTTGGATAAATGGCTTTGGTATGCCCGCTTTTTTAAAACACGCTCTATTGCCACGGCCTTGTGTAAGGCCAAAAAGGTGCGGGTGAATGGTGTGCTGGTCAGTAAGGCCAGCCAGACCGTAAAGCCCACTGATATCCTCACCTTTCCGCAGGCAAACCGCGTTGTGACAGTAAAGGTGGTAGCGCTAGGCATCCGCAGAGGCCCTGCGCCTGAAGCTCAGGCACTCTATGAAGACCTCACCCCGCCGCCTGAGCAGAAACCGCAAGAGCCGGAAGTGCTGACCCGTGAGAAAGGGGCAGGCAGGCCTACCAAGGCGGAAAGAAGGGCTATTGAAAAGCTCATGGGGCGCTGATGACTTTCATTCGCAAATTGGGCTCATGATTTTTTCGGTGAGGCACATAAAGCCATTGCCGAATGCGTTACTTTTAGGCATAAAGCCACCTAATCAAGCACAAACCTTGAGAAGAAGTCAGGAATAAAGGAGTCGCCCATGACGTATATTGTCACTGAGGCCTGTATTAATTGTAAGTATATGGACTGTGTGGAAGTGTGCCCTGTTGACTGCTTCTACGAAGGCGAAAACATGCTGGTGATCAACCCGAATGAATGTATTGATTGCGGCGTATGTGAGCCCGAATGCCCAGCCGAAGCCATCCTACCGGATACAGAGGACGGCCTGGAAGAGCTGCTGGAGCTGAATACCAAATATTCTGAAGAATGGCCCAATATCACCACTAAAGGTGAGCAGCCTGCCGATGCCGATGACTGGAAAGGCAAAGAAGGCAAAATGGCGCAGTTCTCAGCAAACCCAGGTAAGGGTGATTAAGCTTTAGCCTTAAAGCTGATACGAATTCAGGAAAGCCGGGTTTTGCCCGGCTTTTTGTTTGAAGACTTTTGACTTCCTCTTTCCCCTTTTGTCATAATGGTGCCCGCACAATAAATAGTTGTCCGGGATTGCAACCCTGTTCGTCCCCATCACCCGAAGATTGCAACCTTTGGTGACGGGTGATTTAAACCAAAGGAAAGGTCGCCATGATCATCGCGGCGAAGGGGTGGGTCAGGTTTTGCACCCAACGCCCTGATGAGCATTGTGGTAAGCTTGGGGAAAGATTTGAGGAGTCTGGATCGTTACCTTGGATGTCTCTTCTCGTCCTACTGGCGTAGGCCAGTACCAGGCCACCTCTCAGCGACTGGATGCCAGCTTTCGCTGGCATGACATTAATGAGTGGGCTTGTTATATATGCCTGCGGCAGGGCACGGGACGGCAAATAAGATCCAGTTTAATCCAGACCTGTTTCATTCCCCCGGTGTTGATTCCTTTAGCAGGTCATAAGCGGCCTGAATGCGGTGGAAGCGTTCTGTGGCTTCGGGGTCACCGGGGTTGGCGTCAGGGTGGTAAATTTTGGCAAGCTTGCGGTACTGCTTTTTAATTTGTTCCTGGCTGGCGCCTGAATCCAGTTCCAGCGTGTCAAAGGCGGCATTTTCTGTGGAGGAATACCCATCTTCATCCAGAGAGCCACCCCATTCAAACGTGCGGGCGCTGGCAAAGGCATCTGATGATTCGCTTGAATCGCTCATATGCCTGCGGGCCTCCTCGTCAGACATGCCCTGAAAGAAATCCCAGTTGCGGTTATATTCTGCGGCATGAGGGCGGCAGAAATACCAGCGTTCCGGTGAATTGGGCGCCTTGGGAGCCGGGTGATCCCCCCGCTCGCTACAGCCAGCATAATCGCACATGCGCACGGCTTCTGCTTCGCTATCGCGGCCATATTCACCCCACCGCGGGAATCCAAAATTTTTTATATAATCACTTGGCATTTGCTTACTATATACGATTTGTGAGACCGATACATTCATGTAGCGCAAACTCACTTCCCAGTCCATGGCGGGAAAAGAATTTATATTTCACTGAGCTGTGAGTGGACGCTTAGCCTGTGATATGTGTATCGTTGGCTGACTGGCAGGGGAGAAGGCAGATGCGTACATTTGATGAAATCTGGCAAATGGCGGTGGGACACAAGGGCAGCGATGAGGCGGTGGAGGCTCTGATGCCTACCGTTAAAACAGCAGAAGAGATAAAGGCCACACCGGATGACCGTATTTTATCCCTCATGACACGGGGTATTTTTCAGGCGGGTTTCAGTTGGAAGGTGATTGAGGCCAAGTGGCCGGGTTTTGAAGAGGCCTTTGAAGGTTTTGTGCCGCTACGCTGGAAATTTATGTCAGATGATGATCTGGATAGCCTGGTGCAGGACAAGCGCATTGTGCGCAACGGGCAGAAAATTGTCTCTGTTCGTGATAATGCCATTTTTCTGTGTGATCTGGAGGATGAGTATGGCTCTGCCGCGGCCTGTTTTGCTGATTGGCCGCAGGATGATCTGATTGGTCTTCTCGAAATGATGAAAAAACGCGGCAGCAGGCTGGGTGGTGGTACCGGGCAATATTTCCTGCGTCAGCTCGGCAAGGATAGTTGGGTGATGTCGCGGGATGTAACGGCAGCCTTGATCCGTGAAGGTGTGGTGGATAAAACTCCTACCTCAAAAAGTGCGATGAAGGCTGTGCAGCTGGCGTTTGGCCAGTGGGCTGAAGAAAGTGGCAGGCCGTTTGCGCATATCTCCCGCACGCTGGCGGCAAGTGTTGGATAACAGGAAAGATTAGATGTTTAGACGCGTATCAGAATGGTTAGGTTTGGGCGGTAGTGAAGCCAGTAGCGGCATGGATGAACTGCATCTGGCGACAGCGGCGCTGCTTGTTGAGGTTTCCCATGCCGACGGAGAATTTTCTGCAGAGGAAAGGACGCAGCTTCAAAAAAGCCTGACCGAGCATTTTGGTATTGAGGCAGCGGCGGCTGCGAAATTGCTGGAACGGGCGGAGCTGGATCAGGCTGATGCCACATGCCTTTATCGCTTTACCAGACAGATCACCAATGAGCTGGATCAGGAAGGCCGGCAGGATATTGTAAAGCTGATGTGGCGCGTGGCACTGGCAGATCATCATCTTGATAATTTTGAAATGAATGCTGTAGCCAAGGTAGCTGGCCTTTTGGGGGTGGGCACGTCTGACAGAGTGCGTTTGAAGCAGGAAGTGGAAGCGGAGCTACAGGCCTAAGGCCTTGCCTTTTTGGGTAATCCGCGCATGATAGTACCTTGTTTGACTAACGAAGGGGGACATCATGTTTACCAAAACCTCAGAGCGCCTCACTTTGACCGGGGCTATTCTTATCACCATTGGCGCTTTTGCACCGATGATTGCACTCAGCCGACTGGGCACGGTGTCTTATGCAGATGCATCAAACGGTGTGTATCTTCTGCTACTGGCTGCTATTGCTGCCGCAGCGTTGATTGTCGTGAAGCTTGAAAAATTCTCGCCTTATGCGGTGCTTGCCACCTGGGTTATTCTGTTATGGCCGGTTCTGAAGAACATCGGTTCTGGTGGCCAGAAAGATGATGGCGGCCTGCTGGGAAAAATCGGCAAGGCAACCAAAACCGTAACAGACCCGCTAACGGATGTCACAGCACGCTTCTTTACCAATATCACCAATTTTGAATGGGGTGGTTATGTTTTCCTGATCGGGCTAATTGCCCTCACGGCAGGTGGCGTAATGCTGTTTCTGGAGAGCCGTAAGGCGTAAGCTGATTGTGAAAAAAGTGATATCCTGAAAAGTGTTTGTATTGAAGGGTACTTACCAATGATGTGGTTTTCTAGCGACCTTGGTGCGGCGACCCAGTTTCCCACTTACAATTTCGGGAAGTAAGGATTTCCCAAGTTCATCTGGCAAAATATGGTTGCGGGTCCAATTGGCATATTCGCTTAATCGCGCGTTTGCCGTTCGACCACTTTTAGTTCTTGAAATGATGATGCCAATCTGAATATGCGGCATATCGCCCGCGTAATAGGCGCGAGCTTGCGAGCGTCCTAATTGACGCGCTTGTTAGTAGCCTATGCCACCAAATCATTGTATACATTTTGAAAAACTACCCTGAACTCTTCAGGTCCAGCGAAATATCGGTGAAGTCTCGGGTTCTCCATGACTCGATGAAAAATCATTTCTTTCATTTCGGGGGACTTTCTTTTTGACATAGGAAGTTCCGGAAATTCTTTAGAAATAATTTGTTTGATAGCCCTGCGCATTTCCATGTGAGTTTTATCCGATGGATATTTTCCAAACATTGCAGGCTCTAACATATGATGAAGCCTTTCGTTGTACATTATTTCTTGACGCTGCACTGTCTTTTTCAGATCTTTTAGTTCTTCTATAATAAAGTCTTCTTTTGACACTTCTTTGGTGTCTAACTTGGCTACGGTGAACGTGCCAAAATGCTTTAGAAAAGTGGTGTAATTCGGATCGTCGTTTGCTTTTTTTAAAGTTGCCTGAACTTTATCTTTTAGAGCTTCTTTAAACTCAACAATTTTAGTAAAACGAAGATCCCTCGGGTACTCAAGATGTTCAATAGGTGATGTATCAAAAGAATAAGATGTTTTGTCATCTTTTACGATGATCGTTGGCTTATCAAACGCAAGGCGCATACCAAGCTCAAACATTACATTCGGATTTTTACCACTTACATCACAAACAACTATGGGATTCTCATATAGATTCTGAATTATTCGTTTTTGAATAATGCCAACATCATCCGCGTAGCTTACCAAGTTTGCATTAAAACCAGCACTTTCAACAGCTTCCGTTAATATATCTTTGACATCTGACCAATGTTGTTCGTTACATCCGTCAATCGATGAAATTGGCATTACTAGCCCACAGCAAGGATCTTCTTTTTTCTGTTTATTTTCTTCAGTCATTCTCGGGTTCCTTTAAGGGCTACTAACTTGTTGTATTAGTTTTAGTGGCGGTTCAAGGTCTGTATCATTTGTACAGAGGACAATTTGCTGAAGGTCTGGATATTGTACTAAATCTCTATAGCAATAAGTACCCATTGCAACATCTGTTTGTTTTTCCTCTAGTTTCCAGACGCGAACTATGTCTGGAGGATCATTGTAGAGATATGCGTTGTGAGGTTCTTTCGAGTAGAAACCTTTGTGAATTGTTAAGCTATTTCTATATTTTATGCCCAAAGCCTTTAGGTATTGGTCTTGAGCTCGGTTTGCAATTGTTCCTTTGTTTGAAAAATTTGTAGGTACATCAGCTGTAAAATAACGATATGTACTTATTTCAGATGCAGGATTTTGTATTTGTATAATTGTCTTAAGAAGAAGGGGAAAATCTAACCATTTATAATCGGTTTTATGTAAGCAGCCGTAATAGAGGTTGAAGCCATCAATATATACGGCCGTTTTCATATATCCCCCTAAAATTGAAAAAACCGCCATCTCGGCGGTCTTTCCGTCCAAAGCAGTTATCAAATAGACCACCAGCTAAGGATGAGTTGTGGATTCATTGTATCCGTTTTGTTCCTGACATGTCAATATAAATGTTGACAGTCAAAAGCCAAAAAATCAGCATCAAAAGTGGAGATTTTGCCTCCACCTTGACTTGTTTTGCAAAACTATCACGCAGCTTTTGGTGCCGCAGCCTTCACAGCATCATCCACGTGGGAAATGAAGGTGTCGAAGTTTTTGATGAACAGCTCAA
>JBNKGK010000078.1:0-11403 GCA_050289785.1 Kordiimonas sp. | reverse complement strand
CCCACTATAACAGGTTCAGGCCGCACCTCCAAATAATGGAGGCCACCATGATGGGAACCGAAGGACACCCCCAAACTACGTAGAAAAAAGTTTAAAAAAAGAAAACGGGGCCGCAACTGCAGCCCCGCTTCAAATTCCCAACCAATTATATTGGTTAATATGTCCAAGAAGCTCGCAAACCAATTGTACGTGGCCTTAACACAGCATCCTGGTTTTTGAGGGTCGCATTCAGTGTACGGATAGTATCCTGATTATTGAGTATATTTTCGCCGTACAGAACCACACGCCATTGTTCACCACGAAGCCCAAGGCTTATATTGACATTTTCATACCCCTCGTTACTGGCGTAATTTATGTTAGCGTTGCCTAGTGGCCCCAATGGGAAGCTATTGGTAGAACCATCCAAATGCTGTGCATCAGCCCGTACATACATTTCCCAACCGTCCATCACTGGCCATGAATATTGAACGGAACCGGAGATCTGAAAATCCACGGAAGCTGGCAGTGGGTCACCCTCACTAACACCAGAAACCAATGTCTCTTCAGGTGAAACAGACGTGATTTCAGCATCCCCAAAAGATGTGTTAAGTGTAAATTCCCATCGGTCAGTCGGTAGAGCAACAAGTTCTACTTCCACACCTTTGGAGACAGCCTTCGCAGCATTTGCAGTAAACCCTGCACCATCTGATAATCGCCTTGCAGTGAGCTGTATATCCGACCAGGGAATATAGTAAGCCGCCACATTCAGTGTAACCCGTCGATCCATCCACTGCGTTTTCGCACCAATTTCATAGTTCCATAAAAAATCAGGGCTATAGAGCTGGGGAATGATAAAATCACCAGAATCAACACGGCTTCTACCTCCATTATTAAAGCCACTTTGGTTAATCTGCGCCACCCGATATCCGCGAGAAGCCAATAGATAGTATGTTTGATCATCTGTCGGTTGCCAGCTAAGGCTGGCTTTCCCAGTCAAGATAGAATCTGTCCCTTCAAAATCAACATCCGTAAGGCTAGGCACTGCAACAATCTCTGTACCGCCGCTTGCCAAAACTCCAAATATTGGACCAACTTTATCATCAGGGCCCGGAGGGTTACGGAAACCAATTGTAGATGAGGCATAACGCAATCCTCCAGTTAAGGTCAATTGATCCGTTAAATGATAAGAAACCTCACCAAACAAGGCCTTTTCAAGGGCGGTATCCACTTCGTCTCTACCACCAATAATGCCATCTTCTGCACCTGTAATCCCTCTTGCAGCAAAGAAGGTGGGGTCAGTAATATAAATACCGCTTCCTTCTTGTTTTTCATCACGGAGGAATGCACCCATAACCCATTCAAAAGCAGAATCTGTATTAGAGACAAGACGTATTTCCTGGGTAAAAAAAGTGCCGTCACGACCTGCACTCCACCCCCAAGGGAATAGACCACCGATGATATCGGTTATATCAGCCCGATAATCACCAGCTGTTTCTGCATATGTTGAAATAGATGTGAGAGTCGCAAAATCCAGTTCGTAATCAACCGTGCCACTGAGAACACTCATCTTGTACGAAGCAAACTCGGGAAAGAGAGTATCTCTCTTTAAAGTACCCAGCGTTCTATCGATCTGTCCAGAATCTTCAGGTTTGCTATCCTGGTGAATGGCTGTGAATGTTGCGGTCAAACGATCATTTGGCTGCCAACGGGCGGATAGTCTGCCGCCCCATTCTTTGGCCTTATCTGAATCCTCAAAACCCGTCCCGATATTATCAACATAACCATCTTCGTTGTAATAATATCCCACAGCACGCACAGCGAGCTCATTATCCACCAGTGGAATATTCAACATCGCATTATAACGCTGACGCCAACCACCATGCCTTGTTTTGCCAAAATCAACTGCTGCATCTGCCTGAAATGCGTCAAGCACGGGCTTTTTCGTGATAACCCGCACAGCACCGGACAAAGAACCAGACCCAAATAATGTCCCTTGAGGGCCCCTTAAGACTTCAATTCTTTCAACATCATAGAGTTTGATATCAGCAGAGTTTGTCCCATAACTCGTGGAGCTCAACGGTATATCATTAATATAGGACGCAACAGGCAACTGACCCAGAGGATCCACCGTATTAGTATTAATATTCCTAACCGTGAAGTAACCAGAATTACGCCCCAAAGCTTTATCCATACTAACCCCAGGCAACATACGGGCAAAATCTTCATAATTTTCCAAGCCCTGATCCCTAATGTCATCAGGTGTAATCGCCGTAATTGCAACTGGCACATCTTGCAAGCTTTCAGCGCGCTTTGTGGCTGTTACGATAATTTCCTCCAGAACGAAGGAGGTTTTTTCCTCAGTTTCAGCACCTGCACCCTCATCATAGGAACTCGCCGCAGACAGGTTCTGCCCTTTAATCACAAAAGAGCCATTATCCATGCGTGAATAGGAAAGGCCTGTGCCATCAAGAAGCTGTTTCAACGCTTCTTCTGGCAACAAAACACCTGAAACCCCTTGTGTTTCGATGGCTGAAACATCAACCCCCGCTGCCGCAACCCGGATTTTGCTTTGGCTGGCGAACTGAATAAGCGCTGATGATATGGGCTGCGCCGTGATATCAAAGCGGGCTTCCTGTTCTGCTGCATAAGCCTCAGCCGTAACGCCCGCCTGCACGCTAGCAAGGGCCAACCCCATCGCCACAGCACCATGCAAGCGGCTGCGGCTTATGGCGTTTAATAATGATGGTTTACTTTTTATCATCCCATGTCCTCCCCGGGTTTCTCTTCTGAGGTCACTTACCTCAGGCACAAAGTCGAACAAGAACGACTGAGATTGAAGAAACCGGACACACTATTTTTCACTTTTTTCATCCACCGCACTTTTGGCTGATAATATAATGATATCATCAGCCTGCTTTACAGCCTTTACAGGCAATATTTGCTCCAGAAGGCTTATTGCCTCTTCGAAATCCCCCGCTACAAACACCGCGGTTACCGGCAAATTGGCAAGGCTGGCATCGGCCAACTCTATCCTGCCGCGGGTGTGACGTGTGAGATCAGCTACCACAGAGTCAAGCATGGTCATGTTAAATTCCAGTAAACCTTGCTGCCAAACGGCATAGCTTTCTGGTGGTGCACTGCTGACATGCCCTTTTTCATTATCCCGCGTATAGGCAATTTGCTGCCCTTTTTTAAGAAGCACCTCAGGCTCAGTGCCTCCCACACGTTCTGTTCTCGTAACAGCAACGGCCCCGTCAATCACCGAGACAGAGAGCCCACCGGGGTATTTATGCACATCAAAAGAGGTGCCCACGGCCCGCGCCTCTGTGCCATCCACATCCACAATGAAGGGCCTTTCTGCCTCAGGCGCAGCATCAAACACCGCCCGACCAGAGAGAAGACGCAATAGCCTCTTTTCCCGACCATACACAACTTCTACCCGCGTATCCGCACTTAAATGCAGTGCTGAACCATCCGCCAGCTGCACCTCTTTCATTTCCCCCACGGCAGAAGCATAAAGAACAGGTTTTGGTGCAAAAATAGGCTCCAGCCAACCAGCCTGCAGGGCACCGATGAAACCCGCCACCAATGCGGCAGCCACCAACCCAAAGACTGCTATTCTGGACCGGCCTTCTCGCACTGCAGCAACCACAGGCATATCTGCGGCAACGGCCTGGGCACACTCTCCCGCTATCTCGTCAATTACACTGATATAAGACAGCGCTTCGCCGTGCGCCGGATGGGCCGCTTTCCAGGCATCAAATGCCCTGCTCTCTTCCGCTGACATGGAGCCCCCGGCAAGGCGGACATGCCACAAACGGGCCTCCCTTTCGATTACGTCTCGTTTTACCTTGCTCATGGTTCGCCCACTTCTTTTTCATAAACAGCCTGACAGCGCGCCAGCGCCCTCATGATATGTTTCTCAACCGCATGACCTGAGATCCCCAAAACCGAGGCAATTTCCTTATGGCTAAGGCCGTGCACCTTATGCAGCAGGAAAACCCGCCTGCATTTTGGCGGCAGCTCCTCTATGGCCTGTGTCATCACCTTTAATTTCTGGCGGGCCATGGCATGATGCTCTGGCGAAAGGATTTCAATATTATCCTGCTCATTCTCAGGGAATGTTTCCCTGTGCTGCACCCGGATACGCCGGGCCTTGGCTCTGTCTTTCACCAAATTGAGGGCCGTGCGATAGAGGTAAGCATAAGGGAATTCCAGCGTTTCCGGCTCTGGCATGGATGTAAGGCGCACGAAGCTGTCTTGTGCGATATCCTCTGCCACATCTTCACTGCGCACCAGGCCGCGGATCGTGCTGTGCAGCCGCGCCCAATACCGCTGATAAAGCGAACCAACAAACTCGGATTTAGCCTTGCTCATGCTCTGAGTATATCGGCTTTCCCCCTCTGCCGCCATCACTGATGATTTCTGCCGTTTCAGCACCCCAAATATTCCTTTTACACCCTTAAGGAACCAGAAACGACTGAGCCGTACAAAACCGGACTCTTTTTTGGTGAAAAAATTTCAAAAAAGAAAAGGGCCGCATTATGCGGCCCATAAGTGATTGGAAACATAGAATATGTTAGAACTTATACGCTAGGCTAATCCCATACATGCGCGGGGCACCCACATTTCCCCGTCTGGTTGGTTCGCTTCCGGGTGTTTCTGCGGGAAGAGACCCACTATCCACAATATATTTTTCATCGAAAACATTATGGGCAAAAGCGGTAAGCGCCCAGACCCCATCATCTGTCTCTATCCCGGCAGACAGATTTAACAGCCCATATGAATCTTGTGAGTTCAGGTCATGATTGAAGAAACTGAAATATATCCGGTCTTGCCATTGATAATCCACACGCAACACAGCATTCATGTCATCTGTAATAGGTGTTTCATATTGACCAGAGAGGTTGAGTTGCCATTTCGGCGCCCGGACAAGCTGGTTTCCAGAAAGGTCGAGAACACCCAGCTCCGGATAGATATTATCAACACTTACCAGTTCATCATAGGCCGGATCCATCCATGTTGCAGCACCAAGAATGGTTAAACGATCTGTCAGTTGCGCTTCAATTTCGGCTTCTATCCCCTTGATTGTAGATTTGCCTGCATTTTCAATAACCGAAGCAACGCCCGTCGTTGCACTGACAATCCATTTATTTTGCTGCATATCAGTATAATCCATGGAAAATACAGACAAGCCCGTACGCAATCGTTGATCGAGCCAAAAAGCTTTCAATCCCGCTTCGTAGTTCCAAAGAAATTCAGGATTAAATTCTGTATAACCAAAAGTGTTAAACCCACCTGATTTGAACCCGCGTGAAACACTTGCGTAAATCATCAGATCGTCCGATGCTGCATAGTCAATCGCAAAGCGAGGTGTGATGGCGTTCCACGCCCCCTTAAGTTCAAAAGGTACACCGGGAGCACCAGAAAAACTCGGCATATCAGCAACACTTTTCTCATCCCGAGTATAACGAATGCCTGCGGAGAGACGAACATTTTCTGTTAATCTATACCGCAACTGCGTGTAAGCAGCATAAGAGTCCAATCCTTGATCAGGAAAGAAGACGAGTGACCCGAGTGGCAAACCAATTTGTGGGAGACCCAAGTCTATAAATTGTTCTCCATCGGCCTTTATATAAAGCCCCCCTAAAATCAGATCCAGACGGTCCGTCAGGTCGGCAGTTAAAGTGATTTCTTGCGTTGCCTGCCAATAGTCCATGTCAACAGCATCAAAAGCCGATATAGAAACTGCAAGTCCATCAAAATCATCCTTACGCCTGAATGTATGGGAAATATAGCCTGTCGTTGAGGTAATGGACGCCGAAGAGCCTAAATCCCACACCAGTTTCAGTATCGCCTTGTAATTTTCCTTCCGGCCTGTATTCGGCGAATCAGCCTGATATTCCAATGTGTCAGAGTGGAAACCAGATACTTCAAAGACACCTTCAGAGCCAGGCTTATCCGGGCGGGCACGCCCCAAGGAAAGAGCCGAAACACCAGTATCCCGATCAATGGTCCCCTCCAAGACAAGATAAGCTTCAACATCCTCAGTCAAGCTGGCCAGAAAGGACGCACGAGCCTGAATTTTATCAGTGCCATTTTCCAGCTCATCACGGAATGTATTTTTCAACCACCCATCAGCACGCTCACTGCGCACCACAAATCGCCCGAGAAGCTTGCTGCCAAAAACTGGACCACTCACCATACCTTCAACGTCAAGACGCTCATAATTACCAATTGTCATTTTGAGGCTACCCTCAAACTCCTCCGTTGGACGTTTGGAGTGGATATTAATCGCCCCACCTGTAGCATTTCTACCAGAAATGGTTCCTTGCGGGCCACGCAGTACTTCAACCCGTTCAACATCCAGAAAATCTGCATCCAACATATATTGGGTTGTAAAAGGAATTCCATCCTGAGAGATGGTCACACCAGTCTCTGCACCCAGATTAACAATCTCTGTGCCAACCCCTCGAATGGACACAAAAGTATTTGAAGATGATTCACCGAATTGAAGGCTGGATGCCAATTGCTTCAAATCGCTGATGCCCGTTACCCCGGAACGTTCCATAACCTCACCAGAAAAAGCAGAAATCGCAATCGGGATATCTTGCAGGCTCTCTGCCCGCTTTTCCGCCGTCACGATAATTTCTTCCAGAACGAAGGAAGCTTCCTCATCGCCTGCTGAGTCAGCGCCTGAAGCCCCATCCATATTGGCCATGCTGGTGCGCACAACCATGAGGGAACCATCTGTGCGTTCCATCACTTCAAGGGGCATGCCGGTTAACAGCTCAATGAGCGCATCCTTGGCAGACATTTCCCCCTGCACTGTTGGGGATGTTTTCCCCGTGATCAAATCCGTGGGCACTGTAACCACTACTTTGGTCAGCTCGGAAAATTGCAAAATAGCATCTGGCAGTGGCTGCGCATCAATAGCAAAGCGATAAGTATCCGCCGCATGAACGGCGCTTCCCGCAAAAACGGCCGTGATAGCCAAGCTGGATGCCGTGGCCATGGCACGCACATAATTGGCCGGTTTCAGATTAGACAGGCTTTTCATTAAATGTTCCCCTTATCCCTGAACAGGCAAGTGGCCCTGTGCCACTGCCTTGCACCGTGGCCCTCCCTGGGCTATTAAAGGTGCTTCAGTTATGGGACGCGCTATCATTCTTAAACTAACCTCTCTGATCGATTTTTTAATAAATTTATCCTGCCCCCGCAACAACAGGCTCAATAAGAATTTGATCAACATCCGCCTTGTCCACCAGTTTGAGAGAAAACATTAAAGGAAGTGTTTCAAGAAACTCACTCACCTGCTGCACATCAAAGCTGGTGGTAATCTGCGTGTTCGCCAGCACAGGGTCTGTAATGATGATTTCCTTCGTGTGATAGCGGTTGGCATCCGCAATCACATTTTTCAGGATTGTGCCTTTATACACCAGCCGGCCGGTGCGCCAACCACCTGCTTTCACTCCTGTTCCAACCTGTGTTTCACCAAGGCCTGTTGCCGTGGCCAATATTGCCTGGCCTGACGTTAAAACTTTGGCTTCAGCATCATTTTCTGCCTGCGCAGATGAAACCCTAACCCGGCCATCCAGCACAGCAATTGTCACATCCTCAGGCCTCATATGCACATCAAAACGGGTACCCAGCACATGCACATCGGCCGCCCCTGCCTGCACATGGAAAGGTTTATCTGTATCCGGGGCCACCTCAAAAAAAGCCTGCCCTGCCTTTAGGATAATATCCCTCGCCTCCGCTGAGCGGCGCACCTCTATACTGGAGCGTGCCCCAAGCGTGATAAGGCTGCCATCAGCCAGCGTGATTTCCCGCACTTCCGCTATAGCCGTTGTATAAGGAGACACTTCAGGCGCACGGCCATTATAAAACAGATAGCCGCCCGTCACGGTGATGAGCAGGCTAGCAGCAACAGCAAAGGTGAGAACAGGTGATCGTATCACGAACAGCTCTTTCAACTTTTGCCAAAATGTAGGCTGTTCCACACTTGCCCTGACACGAGCGCCCGCCTCACTGGCCTCCACTACATCAAACTGGTTCCACATCAGGCTTATGCGACCATAAGCCTGTGTATGCGCCTCATCGGCCTGCTGCCAATTTTCAAAATCGGCTATATCCGCATCTGTCGCCTCACCAGAGCTGATAAGCATGAACCAGGCGCGAGCTTGTTCATCTGTTTTTTTATAGGTAGGGGAAGGCTTTGTCATTGCTCATCATCCACTATTTCAG
The DNA here is from genome assembly GCA_050289785.1 of Kordiimonas sp. Classification (GTDB taxonomy): domain Bacteria; phylum Pseudomonadota; class Alphaproteobacteria; order Sphingomonadales; family Kordiimonadaceae; genus Kordiimonas. The sequence goes on along the minus strand of JBNKGK010000078.1, from coordinate 3,177 downwards.
CGTCCCTGAGGGCTGTCATAAACTGGTCCAGCGCTTTCACCACATGGCGTTTCACCACGGGTTGGGAAAGGTTCATTTGCCTGGCAATTTCTGCATAGGTAAGGCCATCAAAGCGGTGCATCACAAAAATACGCCGCCGCCTGAGGGGCAGGCGCATCATCACTGTTTCAAAAAGGGCCAATCTTTCTTTTGAAACCAGCATCCGTTCCGGATGAATATCCGTGCGCTCCAGTGATTGATCGCTTTTTTGCTGTTCCGCCACGTACCGGTGCCGTGTGACAGCTTTTCGGTGGTGGCTCACCACAATATTATGAGCAGAGCGATACAGAAAAGCACGGGGGTTTTCCACCGCCTCAGGGTCTGGCAGGCCCGCAAAATTGGTGAAGGCCGTTTGGGCCACATCTTCGGGGTCAGGCGGGCCACTGCCAAAGGTGCTGTTCACATATTTGCATATGTCAGCCCAGTAGCGCCGGTAAAGCCGACTGACAGCTGAGCTGCCCTCCTTGTTATGCCGTGATGGTAAATCCAATACCACGATTGCCGCTTCTTCGCCCATTTTACGCTTCAGTCTATCATATTTATCCACATCCCGTAACTATGAGACGCATGGGCAAACAGAAACTAACCTCACCAATGAATATTTTTCAAAAAAGAAAACGGGGCCGCAAAATGCGACCCCGCAAAAAGGAAGTTTCACTGTAAAATGATCAGAAGTTATAGCCAAGCTCAACACCCACCACACGTGGATGCAAACGGCGGGTATAGGTGGGATAAACCTGCATAAAATCTTTCGCATTCAACAAGTTTGTACCATATACTTTGAGGTCAATATCGCCAAAGTTCATGCCTGCACTGAACCCTAACACACCATATCCACCAATTGGTCCCAGGGTTTTGGCCAAATCACCATAAAACTCGCTAATATAGTAATAATTACCATTAATATAGGCATCGCGATCTGCCAGCTCAAATTGATATTCCAGAGCAATATGCCCATTAAAGGCAGCTGAACGAGGAATTTTGTCCCCTTTAGCCCCACCAATGCTGGGGATATCCCTCGCTAACTCGGCATTATTATAGGACCCACTCAAATCAAGCCGTAAGGCACTGGTCAGGTATAAGCTTGTTTCAATCTCCACGCCCTGCGACACTGCCTTACCACCATTGGCAGGAAACGCATCATAGCACATATCGCGTGGACTGTAGATTTGAAGAGGCAGGTCAGTCCATTCAATCCTGTACGCAGCGGCATTCACTGTCAGCCGCCGATCCAGAAAACTGGCTTTGGCTCCCACTTCATAATTACTGGTAAGATCAGATTTGAGATCAGACCCCAAAACATGATTGGTGCCATCCGCAATATTATCGCCATCTACATCACAATTGCCACGAACAAAGATGTTAGGGTCTGCAACCTCTTTACCCAGACGGAACCCCTGCCCCCATTGGGCATAGACCATGCTGTCTTCAGTAGGTTTATAACTGATACTGGCTTTCAGCACTGTGCCATTCTGCTTCGTGGTGCCGACTATCGGTGTCTCACTAGGGCGACCTGCGCCAAGAGCAAAAGCATTACCTGATCCTGTCACTCTTTGGTAATCATAATAACGGGCACCGAAGGTCACGGTCAGGTCATCAATGATATCATAGTAAAGCTCCCCGAAAAGCGCATGTTGTTTGATACGGTCTTCTTGAAAAAGATAAAATATGTGACCGTCCGCAGACATAGGCAGGCCATAGGTGTTAGCTGGCACATACAGGTCCGGTTCTCCCATCCACACATAATTGAGATTATCTGAATCCTCTGCGTCCATATAGAAATAGCCAGAGAGAAACTGAAACGGACCATCAAATTGTGAGCTTAAACGCAATTCCTGCACTAAAGCTTTACGAGCCTTTGGGTCTTCCTGATAGGCCCCATATTGGGTAAGATTTGTGGCACTGGCCCAGCCTCTGGTCATGTTGAACCCGCCTTCAGACCAACTGGTGGATGAAAAAAGAGAGGCCCAACCCAGATCATAATCAATCGATAAATTGGCCAGACTGACCTGATCCTCAAAAAATGACCAGCCATCATCACTATAATGACCAACGGAATAGCGAGCCATGGTATAAGGCGCAAACCCTATATCCTCAAGCGCCTCTCCACTTTGATACTCCCGCTGCCAGAGATACATGAAGGAAACACTTAAATCCTCATTTGGTTCCCATAAGGCTGTTGCCCTTATTCCCTTGGTATTCACGCCACCTTCATTGGCATGATAGCGCAGTTCACCACCGTCCCTCTCTGTTTTCGCGACAGTGACCGGATCTTCCGGCCCTATATTATCAACATATCCGCCATTGTTAAACCGGTATGCAACCATACGCAAAGCCAGTTCATCGTCAATCAACGGAATATTAAGCATCGCGGTAAGTTTGGTATTATCGTCACCACCTCGAGCTGTTTTGGAATAACCAGCTTCGATTTTGCCTGCAAAGTCAGTAAGGTCAGGGGCTGCTGGGATATTGCGAATAATGCCAGTGAGTGCGTTAGCACCATAAAGAGTGCCCTGCGGGCCCCTTAGCATCTCAACCCGCTCCATATCCACCAATTTAATATCAGAGCTTCGTTCCCCATTCCGTACGCTTGAAATAGGAACTTCCCCCATATAACGGGCCACAGCAGGGTCTCCGCCCCCGATATTGCCCAGCCCCCGAATGGTGATGTTATTCTCCCCCACAGACCTGGAAGTCAGTGTTACACCTGGCACAGAATTGAGATAATCCTCAACCCCCACCAAGTTACGCCTGCCCATATCATTCATACCAATATTGGTAATGGCCATGGCCGTATCCTGCAAGCTTGTCGCTTTTTTTGTGGCTGTAACAATAATTTCTTCCAGCACAAAACTGTTTTCAGATGCTTCCCCAGCTGCTCCCACATCACCTGCCGTCTGCTCAGTCACCACATAGGTGCCATCGGCCTGCACGGCAAAGGCAAGGTTTGAAGCTGCGAGCAGTCTGCTCAGCGCTTCCTCTGCGCTCATCACGCCCTGCACAGTTGGGGCAGCCTTGCCTTTCACCAGATTATGGGCCGCATAAACGGAAATCCCTGTCTGGCGGGAAAGCTCCAGAAAAGCTGATTGCAGAGACTGCGCCTCTATCTCAATTGCCTGTGGTGCTGCAGGTTCCGCG
>JBNKGK010000077.1:0-11462 GCA_050289785.1 Kordiimonas sp. | reverse complement strand
CATGTTTCGACAAAAACGCGCGCAGGCAACATGTTCCATGTTAGCTTGAAGATTATCCGGTAATTTGGCAAGGTCGCCCGATGGACTACGAAGCACTTGAAGACAAGGCAGAATCTGCCACCCCCCCGGCTGCGGAACCTGCTAAAAATAAAGAAAAAACCATAGCAGATGTTGTGGAGGGCCAGACAAAGCTAGATGGTCTTTTCACACTTTACCGGGATGAAAAATCGGGTCGCCTTTCTATGGAGATTAGGAAAGACCAACTCAATAAAGAGTTCATCTACTTTGCTCATACAGCCAATAGTGTGGTGGATGCCGGGCATTTCCGGGGGCAGTATCTTAGTCAAAAAGTGTTCAAAATCGAAAAACACTATAATGCAATTGAGTTTATTGAAATAAACCCCCATTTTTACTTTGATCCAGAGAATGCCCTTTCCCGCGCTCAGGATGCCAATATTACACCGGCCATTCTGCTAACCGCCTACATCTCCGCAGAGTCCGCTGACAAGGGTAGTTATCTGATCAATGCAGATTCTCTTTTTGATAAGGAAACCTTTGTTCAGATAAGGCCTTCATACGGCAAAAACAGCAATGGCAACAGGTTTAAACTCGGCAAGCTTTCATCATTGAAAACACAGATTACTGATGTCCACAACTATGATGAAAACACTGTGGTAACTGTGAATTATGTCTTTCATGAACCCTATCCTGGCCACCGGGGCAATGGGGCAGATATGACAGATGCCCGGAATGTGACGGTTAGTGTACAGCATACATTGCTTGCCATGCCGGAAAATGATTTTAAACCAAGATTTGATGACCCCCGCATTGGCTACTTCACAGATTATGTGAATGATATGACCAGCCGTTCCGCCACTCCCTGGCGTGATATGATTAACCGCTGGAACCTTGTTAAGAAGGACCCTACAGCCAAGCTTTCTGAGCCCGTAAAACCCATCACCTGGTGGATTGAAAATACCACACCAGAAGAACTGCGCCCCACCATCAAGGCCGCAGCAGAAAGGTGGAATATCGCCTTTGAGGCTGCTGGCTTTAAAAATGCCATTGTTGTTAAAATTCAGCCCGATGATGCCACATGGGATGCGGGCGATGTGCGCTATAATGTGCTTCGTTGGATGTCGAGCCCCCGCCCCATTTTTGGTGGTTATGGCCCAAGCTTCACCAACCCCCGCACAGGTGAAATTCTGGGTGCGGACGTGATGCTGGAATATACCTTCCTGACAAATCGCCTCAATGCAGGAAAGGTTTTTGAAACCAGTGCTTTATTCATATCAGATGAAGAAAAGGCAGATAAAATCGGTGAAAGTGCAGAGCATGAAAAATACTGCGATATCGCCAACTATCTGCAGCTTAACAATATGGTTGGGCAAATATACGCTAAAGTGTTGGGGCGTTCCGGTAAAACCAATGAAAAGCTACTCAAAGAGGCCATTTATTACCTCGTCCTTCATGAAATTGGCCATACATTGGGCCTGAACCATAATATGAAGGCGACACAGGCTCGCCCCTATGCAGAGGCCCATGATATTGACGCGCAGGGTGACGGCCTTGTGGGGTCAGTGATGGATTACCCGAGCATCAACTTCGCGCCTCCCGGCAAAACACAGTCCCATTATTATACCATCACACCGGGCCCTTATGATATATGGGCCATCCAGTTTGGCTATAGCGATGAGATGGAAGCCCCTGAAGCCCAAGCGGCCCTGTTGGCTCGCTCAACTGAAAAAAAACTGGCCTTTGGTAATGACGCTGATGATATGCGCTCACCCGGCAAAGGCATTGATCCCCGTATCAATATCTTTGATTTTTCAGATGATGCCGTTGCCTATGCAAAAGACAGACTAAAACTGAGCAAACAGGCGATGGGCAAGCTGCTGGATAACTTCACAACAGATGGGGAGAGTTATCAGGAACTTCGAAATGCCTATCTGATCCTGACAAGTGACATGACATGGCAGGGCCGCGTTGCATCCCGTTATATTGGCGGAGTTTATGTCAACCGTGCCGTGGCGGGTCAGGAAGGTGCTGAATCCCCCCCTTATACCCCGGTGGATGAAGGCACTCAAAAGCGGGCGATGAAGCTGTTGAGGGATTATATATTCTCCCCTTCTGCTTTTTCTGCCGACCAAAAGTTACTCAGGCATCTGGCCATCCAGCGACGTGGCTTCAACCACTACTTCGAGACCGAAGACCCTAAAATTCATGGCCGGGTTTCTGCCATACAGGCAGATATTCTCAACCATCTTCTGCATCCGCGAACCCTGACACGGCTGACCGACACCGCCCTCTATGGCAACACCTACAGCCTGACGGAAATGATGTCCGATCTGACTGATGCCATTTTCGAGGATGATAGTCGGGGGGCTGTAACCAGCATTCGTCAGGAACTGCAAATCATGTATGTGAAAGCACTCATCAATATCATGAACAGTAATGGCTATGCTTATGTCGCCAGATCAAATGCTTTTGCTTCGCTTCGGAACATTAACAAGAATATGACGCGGTGGCGCGGAGATGCGAGTACTCGGGCTCATAGAGACCACTTGGCATTCCTGATTAACAGGGCCCTTGAGGTGCATAAGGACTAACAATGCGATTACGGGCGCGGATATTGAAGCACTTCAGGCAATAGGGGGTGCTCTTATGACTGATAAACACGAATGGCGGAAAAAGGAAAAAGACATTTATATGCCAAAGGCCAAGCCTGCCGTTATTGATGTTCCTACATTTAAATATCTCACGATCAAAGGCCATGGTAGCCCTGCCGCAGGTTTGTTTACCAGCTGTATCGGTGCCTTATATCCTCTGGCCTACATCATCAAAATGCACCTGAAAACGCTGGATGCAAAACCGGAAGGTTATCAGGATTTCACCGTTTATCCGCTTGAAGGCGTATGGGACATCAATGAAGAGGCAAAAAAGAATTTCACAGGCAAAGTGCGAAAAGAGGATTTTGTTTATACGCTCATGATCCGTCAGCCTGACTTCATCACTGAAGAGTTTTATGCGGAAATGAAAGAGCGTTTGCGAAGTAACCTAAAGACGAAGAAAACGCCCAACCCATTTGTCGAACAAGTGAACTTTGAGAGTATAGCCGACGGCAAATGCATACAGATGTTACATGTAGGCCCTTATGATAACGAAGATGAAACATTCAATACTATGGAATCCTATGCGAGAAAACACGACATGACACGCCTCTCAAAAATCCATCGGGAAATTTATTTATCTGATTTTAGGAAAACAACACCAGAGAAGTTAAAAACGACATTAAGATTCCAAGTGCGTTAAAGAGAAATGTTTATTAAGTGCAGATTGAGAGGCTTTTCCTTGCCTCACGCACCTGTATTTTGAATAAGTCTATCAATAAGCTCCGCCAAAATAGCAAGAGTCCGGCGAAGGCTAGCATTACAGTTGCGAATTTGAAAAACTGCTCGTTTGAGTATCTTTTGGATAGCTCATCGGGTAGAAAGACAAAGCTGATTTCACTGAAAAATTCATCTGAGAATCCTGCTTTTGAAAAAGCACAACTGTAATGCTAACTAACAAACTCTAATGCAGAGAAAGCCATTCTCTTGCCAGGCGTTGCGCTTCTTCTACGTCGTGGAAACTCATGTCCAGTGCAAGTTCACGTCTGTCAACTTGTGCACGTGTCACCCCAAAGATTGACGCAAGATTGAACCATTTATGAGCTTCAACATAGTCTCGCTGAACGCCCTGCCCGGTCGAGTAAAGAAGCCCCAAGTCATACAAGGCTTCAGCCTTGCCACTCTCTGCTTCAGCAAGTCGGTTAGTCACATAATCATATAATTCATGGTCTCTCCGTCCCATATCCTGCTCCGTAAAACAGAAATACTGCTCATACACACCCTCACACGGTGAGAGACTGACTAGGAGAACTCATTGTAACGGACTTTTATATGCTTACAGAGTATCAAAATATAAAGAAACACAGAAGGCATTTCTCATCACCCATAGATGAAAAGAGCCCAACTGTAGGATGAGTTTATATTTCCGCTACGATAAAGCCTTCCCGTAACAGCATTTTTCTCATTTTCATTAAATGACCGATATTGTATCTAGTTAGGCTATGAGCGCAAAAATCAAAAATCAGAAACTCTTTGTTCGCAACGCCGAACTAAGTGATGTTGCCAAGATAGAAGCCCTGAACAAAAGGGTCTATGGTAACACAGCCATTTCCCGAAAGATGATATCGAGCCATATTACAACCTTTCCCGAGGGCCAGTTTGTCGCCATTTTTGAGGATAAGATTGTGGGCTATATGGCAACACAAATTGTCAGCGAAAAACTAGCTCTTAAACCACACACCTGGTGGGAAATAACTGCTAATGGCTACGCCAGCCGCCACAACCCTGATGGCGATTGCCTATACGGCATTGAAGTGTGCGTAGACACTGATATGCGTGGTTTGCGCATAGGTCAGCGCCTCTATAACATGCGAAAAAAGCTGTGCGTGCAGCTGGGTCTGAACGGCATTATTTTCGGCGGCAGAATGCCTGGCTACAGCAAACACAAACGCAAAGGGATGAGTCCGAAAGACTATCTCACCAATGTTCAGGAGAAAAAACTCAGGGACCCTGTGATCGGCTTCCAGCTTCGTAACGGTTTTGAACCTCTAAGGGTGCTGAAGAACTACCTTTGGGATGATGTGGAATCAGAGGGCTATGCCGTTTTGATGATCTGGCGTAATGCCATTGCTAAACCAAAGGCCAGACCCAAACAAAGCCGCCGAGGTCGTTCGGTTCGCATTTCCTGCGTACAGTTTCAGGTAAGGAAAGTGGTCTCGTTTGATGCTTTCATTCAACAAGTGGAATATTTTGTTGATATTGCCTCGGACTATAAAGCTGATTTTGTCGTTTTCCCTGAGCTATACACCCAAGCCCTGCTCTCTGCTGAAAATAAGAAACTCACGCCTGAAGAATCCGTACTCCAGATGGGGGCCTACACCGAGCGCTACATCCGCAAAATGAATGAAATGGCTATCTCCTATAATATCAACATTATAGGGGGCACCCACCCCACAATGGTGGATGATGAACTACAGAATATTGCCTATATTTTCCTGCGAGGCGGTGAGGTGTACACGCAGGCCAAGCTGCACCCCACCCCAAACGAGAGCTATTGGTGGAATATGAAAGGCGGAAATGACCTTAATGTTATCCAGACAGACTGTGGCCCTATCGGCGTACTCATATGCTATGATTCCGAATTCCCGGAAACAGCCCGTCACCTGGCTGACCAAGGTGCCCTGATGCTTTTCGTCCCTTTCTGTACGGATGAGAGGCAAGGCTATCTACGGGTAAAATATTGTGCACAGGCACGCGCGATCGAAAACCAGATGTATGTGGCAACGGCCGGAGTCGTCGGTAATTTGCCTGATGTGGAAAACATGGACATCCACTATGCTTCCAGCCACATTCTCACCCCCTGTGATTTTCCCTTTGCTCGTGATGGCATAGCCGCAGAAGCCGCAGCAAACACGGAAACCATTATCTTTGCAGACCTGGATTTGGATAACCTGTTGCTGGCCCGCAAATCAGGCACCGTGCAAAACTTCAAAGACAGGCGGTTTGATCTCTATGAAGTAAAATGGAAAAAGTAGAAGGCCGTGCCAGCCAAGCACGTAAGAGTCCACCCGCTTTAACAAACCTATAGGCCTGCCCCTCTCTGCAACGGTAATTGCCACAAGATTGGCATCACCCCTGAATCTGCTATATACCTCGCCGCATTTTCCCGTGGGACTGACAGAAAGCTGAGTAACAACTCTACCAGTTACCGAGTCAACCAAACCGTTTATTCAGGTACTGCGAAGGCCAAACCTGATGGTCGCCACCAAGCCAATAAACAACTTATGAAATGTAAATTACCACGTAAAGTACACATTAAGCAATAAAACCCAATTATGGCGATTAAATTCAACTTAAAATAAGTTATATTCTTGACGGGCATTATAGATTCATACTTTTATAACCTATCGTTTTTTTTAGTTCAGCATAGTTCATTGTTTCACAAATTTTCCTCTGAAGCTGGGAGAGAGTTAATGCATACTCGTCTATCATCATTAAATCACATCAAATCTGTTGCCCTGATTGCCGCAACAGCAGGCCTGCTTGCCGCTTGTGGCCCTGCCGTTGACAATTCGGCTGGTGTTGCAACCATTTCTCAAGACCCCAGCAGGCAGGGGGCCGTGGCAGGGATTGGTATTGAAGGACAGGATATTCAGTCCATGACTGACCAAATGGTGCGCGATATGCTCTCCAATCCAATGCTTGCTAATGCCGTAAACCCTCCTCAGGTGATTATTGATAGTGAGTTTTTTGTGAACGACAGCACACAACGTATCAACAAAGACCTGATCACAAACCGTTTAAGGGTAAACCTGAACCGTGCTTCCATGGGCCGCATGATCTTCGTCGGCCGTAATTACGCCAACATGGTACAACAGGAACGTAACCTGAAACGGGATGGTGTTGTAGATACAGGCACAACTGGCATGACAGCAGCGCAGGCCGGTGGTGATTACCGCCTCGGTGGTACCATCGCCTCCGCCGACAGCAGAGATGCACGCACAGGCATGATGCAGCGATATACCCAGATTACCTTTGAAATGGTAGATTTGGAACGCGGTGTTATCACATGGAGCAATATGTATGAACTCTCCAAAGCGGCGGCAGACGACATCGTTTACAGATAGATCAGGGGACAAAAGAAACGGCACTTAAGGCTGTGTCGTTTCTTCTTTCGGGCTTAGTCTTAGCTTCAAGGGACGCACATGAGATATTCTGCACACCTTCTATCCTCACTCGCCGTGAGCACCATTATTCTATACACACCAGTATATGCAGAAGATAGTGCAACACTGCTGCAGCTTCAGAGCAATCCCCCTGTATCCCAGCAGAATATGGCACGGGAACAGTATCTGGAAAATCGTTACGCAGAATTGAAAACAGCCCTCTCGCAGAAAAACCTTTCAAAAGAGCAGAAGAGCACTCTAAAAACAGAATATAAAAGCATCAAAAAAGAGCTGAAAGCGGTTCAGAGGGCTAACAAAAAAGCTCGAAGAAACTATGATAAGCAAATAGCGGAGCTGAAAAGGAACCTTGAAAAACAATATGGCTTGGGCCCATATCCTGCTGAAATTGCTTCCTTTGTTGCCATGCGCCCTGAAGCCCTCAGGCCGTTTTATAAAAGCCTGTTTATTGAAGGCGAGAGGAACGCTGTTCTGAACTTTAATCGCCTGGGGCTGGCTGCTATGGAAATGGGGTATATCAGCCATGCTGAATGGGCTTTCGACAGGTCTATTGACAAGATTGAAGCCATATATGCCAACAACCCACAAGCCAAAGCCGCCAAATCCAAGTTCAAAGCCGAGTCAGTAAAGGATTATAAAGGTGAACCCTATGAAAGGGCCATGGCTTATTATTATCGCGGCCTCCTGTATCTGAAGGAAGGGGATTTCGAGAATGCCCGTGCCGTATTCCGTGCTGGTGAATATCAGGACACTGTTTCTGAATCAGAAGATTTTCAGGCAGACTTTGCTGTTCTGAACTATCTGAACGGCTGGTCTCTGCACTGTCAGGGTCGTGAAGCTGGGGAAGCATTTGCCAGGGCGCAGGAATTCCGTCCCGGTATTGTGCCCCCACTGCCGGAACATAATATGCTTTTCATCGCAGAGATTGGCTCTGGCCCCATTAAATATGGCGCCGGTGAATACAAAGAGATCCTTAAGTTCAAACCGGATACCCGTTACGGTGAAACATCAGCTTTCTATGGCATTAGAGATGCTGAAGATAATGACAAGCAGTTACCGACCTACTTGGCTTCCAGCACCTATTGGCAGGCTACCACACGTGGTGGACGTCCGGTTGATGGCATCCTTGAAGGCAAAGCCGAGTTCAAGAAAACCACACAGACCGTTGGTAATGTTGCGATGGAAGCAGGCAAGATCACAGCACTAGCTGGCCTCGCAAGTGGCGATAGTGATGCAGCACTGGTAGGCGCAGGCCTCGCAGTTGTCGGCGGTCTCTTCAAAGCCGTATCAAAGTCCTCCAAGCCAGAGGCAGACACCCGCCGCTGGGAAAACCTGCCCGACGGTATCCTCGTATCCACTGATTCCATCACCTTTGGGCAACCATACAAGTTTGGGGCCTTTTATTCTGGTGCAGATGGGGCGCAAAACGTTGCCGAACCAACTCAGGCTTACCTCACCGGAAGCAATGGAACATGCGGCATTGTGTGGAGCCGTTCCAGAAGTGCCCTGAATGTGGGTGAATCAAGCCCCGGTGCCCGCCAAAGCTGGAAAGAAATGAGAAAGCGTAAAGCTCCCGTTCAGAAACGAGATGTTATGTTCCGCAATTGGTTGATCACGGAAGCGCCTACAAGTGAAGAAGGACCGAACATATGATGAAGCCTGTTGCAAAACTAGTGCTAGTCGGGGCAACAATTGTGTTGCCCGCCATGGCAGCGCAAGCGGACACAATGATGAAGTGTGATTTCCGCAAACTAAAGGATGCAGGCACACACGGCCCTGCCCTTGTGACTGATATTCCAAAGGCGATGACCCCTGTTTCCCTGAATTCTGTTCAGGTGATTGACGAGAATATCAAGAAAAAGATCATGCCTCAGGCTGTTTTTGCGCGCCGCACCGAAACAGGCACAGTTGAAGTAATGGCACGCATTGTCAACTGCACGGATTATGACCAGGAAGTGCTGATGCACACCTCCTTTATGGACCTGAACCAGATGCCGACTGAACCCGTTTCCAACTGGCAGCGTGTGTTCCTCTCACCTCGCTCCACGAAGGTCTATACAGAAAAATCCATGTCCATTGATGTGGGCTATTATCTGATCGAAATGGATGAAGGGGACTAAAAAATGATTAAGCGTCTTTCATGGTCTGTTGCTCTTTTGATGGGCACTGCAGCGGCTGGCATAAGCCTTGGCCCCGTTGCTGCCCAGCAAATGCGCGAAAATGTGCCCCCTGTGCTCACGAAACCAGCCCCTGCCCCACTGCCTGACCAGAAAGAAGATATTCAGGCCTTTAAAGCAGAGAACAAGCGGGTGAAACGGCCCCGTATGCTACTGTTCTGGAACCGTGATTTCTCTGATGAGGTGGTTACCTATTATGTTGACTATAAAGCCAAGGCGGCCCGGATTGACGCCGGGGCTTTCTCTGCCAGTAGCGGAAAAGACGCCGGGGTCAAAGGCTATACTTGGGATGGGGCCCGTGTTGGAGCGACGGCCTCCAACCGCGCTTCTGTTGCCGGTGTCAGCGCCTCTGGCCAGCGGGTTGATGTAGAAGGCACTGCACGGATGAACCCGCAGGAAGCGCGGAAAAACCTGGAAGGAATATTGAACTGGAAGGTGGAAAGCGGCTTCAAGAAGACCTTCATTCAAGGCGGAGCTCGCCTGATCAACCGTGACATGATCATGCGAACTCAGGGCGCTGATGCCAAAGCCAATGATGAGGTCAATACCCATTCGCTGGAAACAAAAGCGATGATGGGCAAGGCTGACATGATGGTGGAGATTCTGCTGGCACCCAGCGCAGAAAGTGAATCAGGCCTCGCTTTTCAGGTGAATGTAACCGCCATTGAAACAGGCGAAACAATCGCCAGTGTTTATACGGATGCCATGCCCCCTGTGCAGGAGATCACATCCTACGAAGCCACCAGCCGTGGTTTTGAGCAATCCACAACAAGGGAAGGCTTCAGTAACGAAGCTGTGGGTAGGCAGCTCGCGATTGATACCATGAAAGAGCTAACTGATTATTGGAAGATGATGGCAGAATAAACCATCAACCAAAGGTAATAAAAAACCGGGCTCAAATCCCGGTTTTTCTTTTTCTGATTTCTCAACCTACCTTACAGGTACCCGGATATCCCTGCTTGAGCGGGTTTCATAACGGGTGGTTGTTGTCACTGTCGTTGTGCCATACACATAAGGCTGATTTTGCCGGTACTCTACGGGCGGCACTGCCTGATAATTGTTATACACAGGCACAGAGTCATAACGATCACGATCTGAGCTTTTAGCAGCACTCGCACCAATCGTAGCACCAATCACCGTACCCAAAACGGCACCCGTGGTTTTATTGCGCCCGCCATCTATTGCAGAGCCCAGAATGCCGCCAACAATGCCTCCGACAACAGCCCCAGCCACTTCATTACCACCCGAGCTATTGTTCCGGTAATAGTTATGGGAATAGTTGTGACCATGATTGTCATAATATCCAGGGCAATAACCACCACGGTGATAATGCCTGTGGCCACTGTGCCAGACCCAGTTAAGCCCCAGTGTCACACCCGGAGAGCTGTAATAATAGGGCCGGTAGTTATAGTAATATGGACGAGCATCACGCCGCCCTTGCCTATAGCCTGCTACATAACCTGAATGCCTGCGATGATTATCCCGATAGCGCCCACGGTCATGATGGTCTCTGCCTCGTCTATCATTATACGCATGGTGGCGTCGGTCATCATGACTGTCTGCACGGCCATGGCCTCTCCGGTCATGTGATCTGTCATCCCCGCGATTATGGTTCACCACACTCCGCGGATGCACAGGTTGAGCTCTGTCATGATACCCCTTGGCCACGCTACGAGGGTGGGCAGCTTGCTTGCCCCCATTGCTGCGCTCAACAGCGCGCGGATGGGATTGCTTCCCTTCATCCCCCTTGGCGAAAATCGGGGCTGCAGGCACCAGGAAGGTAGCTGCCAGTAAGAATGCGATAGACTTTTTCATAACCATGGATCCCTCCATTAATGTGTCATCATACCCTAAATCAGACTAAATGAACACTTGCTGAACCGTACATGCAGGAAACCAAAGCTACTCTAACGACCTCGCCCCAGATACTGAGGCTTAAGCGGAATCGGGTGTGCAGGGTTGTAATACAGGTCATCCCCGCGGTGCCAGGCGGCATCATATTCCCTTGCCCGTTCTTCAGCACGCCAATCACGTTTGGCCTTATAACCCAAAAACGCACCAAGTGCCCCAAAGCCCACAGCACCAGGCGCACCAGCCACTTCCTCACCAATAATGGCGCCAGAAGCCCCACCAAGAGCCGCTGCCCAACCCTTCGCGGGCCTTCTATCCTCAAATTGCACCTGCTTTTTCAAAAGCGGCAAATAGGCGTCACAGCCTGTGCCCTCGCATAGAGGCGAGCTGTTATCAGCGGCACAAATCGCAGACGTATAACTGATCAACAGCCCAAGCATCATTGCACGCATCACCAGCCTCCTTCATTCAAAGCAGAATAAGAGCAAGGCATGGCAAAATTAGGGCATAAAAATCCTGACGGTTCTATGCTTACTTCTGCTCTGCTATAAAATTGTCACCCCGGACCCGACGCCTCAGCGTCGGAACTGATCTGGGGTCCAGAAAACATAATAAAGCCTTCGCCAGAGGCGAAGACATGT
>JBNKGK010000076.1:0-11760 GCA_050289785.1 Kordiimonas sp. | reverse complement strand
CAATTGAATTACCCGCTGTTAGGGCCGGGATATGACAGACATTAAAGAGTGAAGAAAATGGCAGACAATAATTTCTCAAATAATCAGACACCTGTAGGCGGCCCAGCACCAGAAGGTGCCGCAGGCCCACAAGCTGGTGTTCTGGCACAGTATATCAAAGACCTTTCTTTCGAAAATCCAAATGCGCCTGCAAGCCTGCAGGCTCTGGCTAACACCAAGCCTGCAATTGATGTGAACGTAAATGTTGGCGTTCGTAAAATGAATGACGAGGTTTATGAAGTTGAGCTGAAAATTTCTGCCAAGGCATCTCACAAAAAAGAAGATAGTGACGAATCCCAAGTGGCGTTCGTGGCTGAGTTGGCTTACGGCTCCCTCTTTGGTATCCGCAATGTACCAGAAGAAGCACTGCGTCCTTTCCTTCTGATCCAGGCGCCAATGTTGATGTTCCCGTTTGCCCGCCGTATTATTGCTGATGCGTCTCGCGATGGTGGCTTCCCGCCACTGCTGCTGGAGCCAATCAACTTTGAAGCGCTGTACCGCGCTCAAGCTGAACAGGAAGCACAGCAAGCTGGTGAAGGTGCTGAAGAAGCCCCAGCAACAATCAACTAAGCTTCTTCCGCCACAGAATTTAAAACCGGTTGTCAGCGCTCTGACAGCCGGTTTTTCTTTGCCATTACGCGGCATTATTCGCCTGCTTCCGGCGCTCTTGAATACGAGCCAGCATCAGTGCCCTCAAAGCTTCCGTGATCTCAGGCTCTGCAACGTCCGGGTGGCCGGAATTAAAAGGCGGTGCAGGTTTATATTCAAGACCAAGCTGAATCATCTTGGCGACCCGCTCGCCCAACAGTTCCGCGACCAGGGCCAGACCGAAATCGATACCAGCCGTAACACCACCGCCTGTGATACGGTTTCTGTCAATCACCACCCTTTTGTTCACAGGCTCGGCCCCATAAGCTGGTAAAAGATCCATCGCAGCCCAATAGGTAGTCGCTTTATACCCCTTCAACAAACCTGCAGCCCCAAGAACAAGAGAGCCTGTGCAAACAGACGTGACATAACGGCATGTTTCGGCCTGACCGCACAGAAACTGATGCACTTCTTCATCTTCCATCAGATCAATCTGACCGGGCCCACCTGGCACACAGACCACATCAAGAGCCGGACATTCCTCAAGGACGGTAGTTGGTAGCAAACGTAAACCACTATCCGCTTGTACAGGTTCCCTATTCTTCCAGATCAGGTGAACCTGGGCATCGGGTACTCGGGCAAAAACCTCGAACGGACCAGTAAGGTCGAGCTGTGTCAGATTGGGATATAATAGCAATCCAAATTGCAGTGGCATGTCTTTCTCCTTCATGCAGGCAATGAACGCAGAATACATGGCAAAACAATTGGCATATATGACATTTAATTATATATTACTGCCAAACAGAGGAAGGCATGGCAAAAACACAGCATATCGTGATTGTGGCGTTTGACGGCTGCCAGATACTGGATGTCACCGGCCCCATGCAGGTTTTTGCCTCCGCCAATGAGGCAAGAGATAATCTCGCTTATGATATCACCATCGCCAGCATGGATGGCACCGAAGCAACAGCTACCTGTGGCCTGAAAATCGCGGCGACACCTCTGGGTGCCATCCCGGCTGACACCATAGATACACTGATCATGGCCGGGGGTGACGCTGTGGAGCGCGCCGCCCAGAACTCCTCTCTGGTTGCCTGGATTCAAAAGGCAGCCTCTCATGCAAAACGGGTTTGTTCCGTCTGCTCTGGCACCTTTGTGCTAGCCAAAGCCGGGTTAACTGATGGCAAAAAGGTAACAACCCATTGGCGGGCGGCTAGCCTGTTGCAAAAGCTATACCCGACAACACGGGTGGAAGCCGATGCCCTTTACATCAAGGATGGCACGCTCTGGTCCTCCGCCGGGGTCACGGCTGGTCTTGATATGTCACTGGCGCTAGTGGAGGAAGACCTGGGCAGGCCGGTTGCCCTGCAGGTTGCCAAGCGGCTTGTGGTTTATGCCCACAGGCCCGGCTATCAATCCCAGTTCAGCACTCTTCTGGAAGGACAGATAAAAGGGGCCAACAGCTTCCCATATTTGCTGGAATGGGTTGCAAACAATATTTCAAGCGATGTCTCTGTGGAAAAAATGGCTGAGATAGCCATGATGAGCAGCCGCAGTTTTCATCGCAAATTTGTTTCAGAAATGGGTGTCACACCAGCAAAATATGTTGAACAAATCAGATTGGAAGCCGCACGCAGCCTGCTGGAAAACACCAGTAAACCACTCAAGTCCATAGCCACCTCAACAGGCTTTAAAACCCCACTAAGATTAATCCAGTCATTCGAAAGACACCTGGGTATGAGTCCCTCTACCTACAGATATCTGCATGGTAAACGTTGAGAAAAATGGCAACAACTTCTTATTCGCAAAGAGCCTGCCAAGGCTGCCACTGGGTTATATAATCGGCTAAAAGAGAATAACCACGCTGATTGGGGTGAGCGCCATCACCCGCCAACGTTTCCTGCTGCCAGGTTTCAGAGCTCATGGCCCATTCAAAGATGGGCAGGTAAGGCACACCAATCTCCATACAAAGCTTTTCCTGTTCCTTTGACAGAAGATCAACACGGTCAAAAATGGTTTGATCATCCAAAACCGGTAAGGGGCCAAGCATTAGACATGGCCCATACTTTAATGCCTCTGTCAGTATTTTCTTGGTATTTTCAAGGGCCTGCTGACTATTCACTTTAGGATGTCCATACCCATTGTCACAACAATCATTCGTACCAAAAGAAAATATCAATCCGGCTTTTGCGTCTTCAGGCAACCGATTCTTTACCTCGACCTGCCAACGAGCGAGTATATCTGCACTGGTATTACCCCGAACACCCAGATTATAGGCCGTGATATCTACACCAGCGTTTCTAACCTCTGCACAAGCGCGGCCAACCCAGCCAAGGCATGTGTCATCTCCCACACCTGCAACAAAACTATCTCCAATAAAACACAGATGCATCCGATTTACCGCGCTGCCTTCGCAAGCCTGAGAAGCGCACGCGCACAGATCACTTCTGCCGGGTTGCCTGTGGTTTTACAGTCCAGCTCTGCCTCGAGAAGAATATCAAGTGCCCGTTCGGTGCGTCTGCTGCTCCAGCGGCTCACTTCGCGCTGAAATTTGTCGCGCTCACCAAAAAACACAGGCGGCCTCAGCTTGCCTATGGCCTCTGAGGCATTCATGCCCTGATCCATAAAGCCCCTGGCCAGATGAAGACGCATCAGCCTGTTTTGCAGAGTGCGCAAAATGGCTATGGCGCTTTCGCCTGACACCCAAGCCCGCTCCAGCAGCTTTTCCAGCGCTTTCATATTGCCTGCTGTCACCGCCTCAGCAATCTGGTTCAGGCCCAAAGCCGCCGTATCGCCCACACAGGCTTTGGCATCCTCTAACGTGACCTGACCGACCCCTTTGCCTTTATAGAGCGTCAATTTATCCAACTCAGAGCGGGAAACCATCCTATCCCCACCTAAATTATCAACCAGATAGGCCACCGCATCCTGCGTGGCTGAGAGGCCCGCCTCAGATAACACGCTTTGCACCAACCCCATCAAATCTCTGGCGTTATCTTCATAGCAAGCGATGGCAAGACCGTTCTTGGCCCCATCCATCAGCTTTCTAAGGCTGGATGCGGGCTTCAAGTCACCCGCGGACATCACCAGAAGGCCGTCTCCCTGATTACTTTCCAGCACCAGCTTTGCAGCCTCAGAGGATTCATTACCTGCCCCTTCAAGGCGCACCAGCCGCCTACCCCCCATCATGGAAATGGCGGAAACTTCATCCAGAAGAATAGAGGGGCTTTCCTTGATCTGCGCAGTAGTAGGCCGCGCCACCTGAAACGGATCAGAAAGGTCCTGGGCAACTTGTTTGCCGATTTTTTCCGCTCTTTCCCGCACCAAGCCTTCATCAGGGCCATAAACCAACACGGCCCGCACGCTTGGATCAAGGACCTTTAAAACAGCTGGTATGTCGCGCGGTTTAACTTTCATCGCTATTTTTAGTGAAATGGAGGGCCAGTTTGCGGTGAATACGCTCTGCCAGTTCCTGCACCAAACGCCGGGCTGCGTCTTCCCGCTGAGTGAGAGAGGCAAAATCAGAAAGCACCAGATCATAAGACGTGCGGGCGCGCATTTCCTCTTCAAAGGCAACCGTCTCTTCGCTGGAAAGCGGCACCAGCCTCACAAAAGCCCACATCGTCAGCTGTTCCTGGGTAATGGCCGCATCAGGGCGATACCCAAACCCCTCTTTTTCCTGCTTGAGCGTCACATAAAGCCGGTATTTGGGCGCACCTTCGCCGTTCAGCTTCTCCCGCAGGCGCTGCCGCATAATCTGGCCCAAACGGTCAGGAATAGGGGCAATATCGATCGCCGCCAATGTCTGCTGCACACCACCAGCGCTTCCCCCGTCATCATAGAGCGGCTGAAAACCACAGGCGGGTAAAAGTAGCAAAAGGGTGAGCAGCAGATGACGCATAAGGCCTTTACCCCACAACAATGTTGACGATACGCCCCGGCACCACAATCACCTTGCGCACTGTCACACCTTCAAGGAACTTTTTAACCTTCTCAAGGCCCATCGCCAAGG
This sequence comes from Kordiimonas sp., assembly GCA_050289785.1. GTDB lineage: Bacteria > Pseudomonadota > Alphaproteobacteria > Sphingomonadales > Kordiimonadaceae > Kordiimonas. The sequence goes on along the minus strand of JBNKGK010000076.1, from coordinate 7,121 downwards.
CTTCAATATCCTCTTTGGCCATATCCTTGGCCACGTCGAGGGTATCACGCACCTTACCGTTTACCTGCACGGCCATAGTCACGGTGTTATCCACTGTCAGGGCCTCAATGGCTTTTGGCCAGGGTGTGTTGGCCACCAGCGTTTTATGGCCAAGCTTGTGCCAAAGCTCTTCCGCCAGATGGCTGGTCATGGGGCCGATCAGAAGCACAAGGGCTTCCAGGGCTTCACGCATCACTTCTGGTGCCCCATCACCTTCCAGCTTGTTCTGAATGGTGTTTGAGAACTCATAGAGGCGGGCAACGGCTTTGTTGAAATGCAGATTTTCAATATCCGCAGTCACACCCTTGATCGTTTTATGGGTGGCTTTCCTGAGAGCCAGAGCGCTATCAGAAAGTTTATCCGGCACGGCGGAGCCAACAGGGGCAAGCTGCACAACGGGGCCATCCACAAGACGGTAAGCCTTCTGCACAAAACGCCAGGCCCCTTCAAGGCCAGATTCTGTCCACAACAGATCCCGCTCTGGCGGGCTATCACTCAATACAAACCAGCGCGCTGTATCCGCGCCGTACTGATCAATAATATCGTCCGGATCCACCACATTCTTTTTGGATTTTGACATTTTTTCAATGCGGCCCTCTGTCACCTCCAGGCCGTTATCACTGCGATAATATGTGCCATCTTCACGGCGCATCACCTGTTCCGGGAACACCCAGTCACCATGGCTGTCTTTATAGGTAATGTGGTTCACCATACCCTGGGTGAAGAGGCCGTCAAATGGCTCCGCCACACTGGTGCGACCCACATGCTTTAGTGCGCGGGTGAAGAACCGTGCATAAAGGAGGTGCAAAATCGCATGCTCCACACCGCCGATATATTGGTTGACCGGCAGCCACTCATTGGCTGTGTCTGTATCAAAAGGCGCATCCGCCTCTGGGGAACAGAAACGCAGGAAATACCAGGATGAATCAACAAAGGTATCCATCGTGTCTGTTTCACGCTCCGCTTTGCCACCACATTTGGGGCAGCTGGTGTGCTTCCACTTAGGGTGATGCGCAAGTGGGTTGCCCGGTTTGTCAAACGACACATCCTCAGGCAGCTTTACGGGTAATTGCTCTGATGGCACAGGCACAGCACCGCAGCTATCGCAGTGGATGAACGGGATCGGTGTGCCCCAATAGCGCTGACGGGAAACACCCCAATCACGCAGGCGGTAATTCACCGTGCGTTCGCCCCAGCCTTCGGTTTCTGCCTTGTCAATCATTGCGGCTTTGGCGGCCTGAACATCCATTCCGTCCAGGAAACGGGAATTATACAGAGTGCCCGACCCTGTATAAGCTTCCGTGCCAATTTCAAAAGTGGCTGCATCTTCACCGGATGGCAGAATGATTGGTAGCACAGGCAGGTTATATTTGCGGGCGAAATCAAGGTCACGCTGGTCACCCGCCGGGCAGGCGAAAATAGCGCCAGTGCCGTAATCCATCAGCACGAAGTTCGCCACATAAACGGGTAGGTGCCAATCTTTCTCGATCGGGTGTTGAACATGAAGACCAGTGTTAAAGCCTTTTTTCTCCGCTTTTTCGATCGCTTCTTCTGTTGTGCCTGTTTTGCGGCATTCTTCAATGAAAGCCGTCAGTTCAGGGTTATTTTCTGCCAATTTGGCCGCTAAAGGGTGATCTGGCGAAATAGCGCAGAAACTGGCCCCGAACAAGGTGTCAGGCCGAGTGGTGTAAACAGGTAGTTTTTCGCCTGTTTCCACAATATCAAAATCAAACTTCAGGCCCTCAGAGCGGCCAATCCAGTTTTCCTGCATCAGACGCACTTTGTCTGGCCAGCGCTCCAGCCCCTTCAGGCCGTCCAGCAGGTCTTCAGCAAAATCCGTAATTTTCAGAAACCACTGGGAAAGCTTGCGCCGCTCAACCACCGCACCAGAGCGCCAGCCTTTGCCATCAATCACCTGTTCGTTAGCGAGAACCGTATTATCAACCGGATCCCAGTTTACCCAGCTTTCCTTGCGGTACACGAGGCCCGCTTCATAGAAATCCAGAAAAAGCTGCTGTTCCTTGCCATAATAGCCCGCATCACAGGTAGCGAACTCGCGGCTCCAGTCCAGCGAGAAACCAACTTTCTTAAGCTGCGTGCGCATATTGGCAATATTGTCATACGTCCAGTCAGCCGGGTGAACCCTGCGTTCCATCGCGGCGTTTTCAGCGGGCATACCAAAAGCATCCCATCCCATAGGGTGCAACACTTCATAACCAGCCGCCCGGCGATAACGGGCCACCACGTCCCCCATGGTATAGTTCCGCACGTGGCCCATATGGATGCGGCCAGACGGATAGGGGAACATCTCGAGCACATAATATTTAGGCTTATCTGATCCACTGTCTGTTTTGAAAGCCTCGGCATCTTCCCAGACTTTTTGCCATTTGGCTTCTGTGGCTTTGGCATTATAGCGCGACATTGCTTATTTCTCTGTTTTCAACATAAGGCATTTAACAAAACAACCGGGCCAACAGGCCCGGCCATCATGAAGAACTTAAAATGACAGGCTTATTTTTTGCCTGCATCAATACGTAGCTGGCGGGCCGCTGTCAGGATCGCTTCCTCAACTGAAAGCTCTGTTGCAGCCTGCACCGGCATAGTTACCCAATTGCCCTCCTGCCGTTCCTGACGGATCACTATGACTTTCAGGCCATCAGACCGCAGATCTTCAGAAAGGAAGCGGATGGTCAGCTTCAGGCGCTCATTCGGTGTGCCTGGTGTTGCGTGCCAATCTGTGGTGATAACACCCCCCGCAGGCTCAACCCGATCAAATGGCATGAAAGACAGCGTATCAAGCGTTGCCTGCCATAAATAGCCGTTCACACCAATGGCTGTTGTTTTTGGCTCAATGCCTTCCCCTTTGTCGCCGCCACCGCTGCAAGCACCAAGCGCCAGACCAAGAGACAGGGCCAAAAAGGACCGGGTAATGATTTTCATACGATAACCCCGTAGAGATTCGATCTATAATTTTGCGGGAGCCAGCCCCAGAATATGGCACTGACAACACAGCTTCCAATGGGGTTATAGCGGGCATATGAGGCGCTGACCAGACAGAAATACACACAAATCGTGACAGGAATGTCACAATCGAACTCTATTTACCTGGGGTACTTGCTAATTCACCCGTATATTCCATATGCTTACAGGGAAGTGAGGTAGCGAGTCTTTAGATGAAAAATGAAACGTGTGTGCACATATGCCCTAGCTGGCCTGCTGATTATGGCAGCTCCCACCGGTCTCTCGGCGGAAGATAAAACACGTTTTGAATCAAGTGGTTTTCTACAAAGCCTCGATCTTTTCATTGCCGAGCAAATGGCTAAATTCCGCAGCAAACCTCAGGACTCAGAAAAAGAAGATATTAAAGAGCTTGAGCTGAGTCTCAGAGATTCCTCCGAGAAAAAAGATAGCGGCTTCCTGTATCTGCGCGATACCAGCATTGATTCTAAGCTGTCTTCCTCTTCTGTTGCCCTTGCTAATAAGCCCGACTTTTCCTCTCTGCTAGCGCCCAATGGCATGCTGAGAGGCAAACATGGACAGGATATTCTCGGCGCACAATCCCTTATCGGTGTCACCCTTGGTGCCAATAAAAATGACCCCACCAACAAAGGCATAGAGATTGCCGTTCAGAGCGGTTACCGTCTTTCCATGCCGGAAATGTTTGGTGATACCAACATGGACCTGGCCGCCAGACACTATAATGTTGGGCTCTCTGTTGGTTATTCCGGTTTCAATGTTGATGCTTCCCTCGTTCGTCAGACAGACCCGTTCGATACTGATCTGTACGGATATGATGTTGGTTTTTCCTATCAGGCCACCAGTTGGTCTGCCCGGTTTGGCTTAAGCGAGTATAAAGAGGGTACCGACCTCTACGGCCTGGAAAATGAGGCAAGGAATATTATCTCTGTGGAACTGGGGGCCAATTACCGCCTGACAGACCGCATGGGCCTTTCCGGTGGTGTGCGATACTATGATTATGGCAGCCGCCTGATGCTGAACCCGGAACAGGGAGAAAATTCCCAAATGGTTTTCCTTGGCGGTAGCCTGCGCTTCTAGAGCAGTTCTGCAAACACACTAATCCCTGCGATACCGTATAGACCCAAACCTTTCAGTTTTTTTGCTGTCTGGCCCGTTATGCCACCAAGAGCAATAACAGGAATGCGGGTCGTCTTCGCCATACGGGCAAACCGATGCACTCCGAGCACAGCTTCATTTTCGTGGCTGGCTGTAGGAAACACGGGAGACAATAACACCAGATCAGCGCCACATTTTCTGGCCTGCACAAGCGCACGCCTGTTATGGCAAGCCGCACTCACAATCGGAAAACGCGGCCGCCTGCTGCCTTTAAACAGTTGATATTCCGGCAGGTGAATACCATCAGCTTTCACCGCGCGTGCCAAAGCCTCATCCCCCGCCACCAGAAGATAAAGGCCTTGTTTCAGCGTTTCGCGGCGCAGGGCAAAAGCCACCTCCCGCCTGTTTTCGCAGTCATAATCGCGAAAAATAACCAGCGTACCCTTAGGTAAATGCTTCAGAACGGATACTGGGTCAGCCACCCGCGTTTCATCGGTCATGAAAACAAGGCGCATTACACCTGCCATGCGTTTTATGGCCTCCGGGCTTTTTAAAGATTTCCGCATTTCCCCATGCCTCACCCAAACTCTTTATCATAGGTTGACAAACCGGTGTTTGCCCGCCAAACACAGAACATATTTTCAAGGTACCCATGTGATGACCCCTGATATAGCAGCCAATATTGCACAAATACAAAAAGAGATTGACCGCATGTGCAAACATGCCGGTGTAAAACCAACAAAACCCAAGCTGATTGCGGTTTCCAAAGTGCAGCCGAAAGAGCGGGTTTTGGCGGCACTTGAGGCAGGGCAACGCTGCTTTGGCGAAAACAGGGTGCAGGAGGCCGAAACGCGCTGGAACGGGCTGAAAAAGGATTATCCGAACCTTGAACTTCATTTGATCGGCAGCCTGCAAACCAACAAGGCTGCAAACGCTGTGGCGTTGTTTGATGTTATTCAGTCTGTTGACCGGGAAAAACTGGCGAAAGCGCTCGCAAAAGAGATGGAACAGCAAAACAAACATCTTCCCGTCTATCTTCAGGTTAACACAGGTAAGGAACCCCAAAAAGGCGGCTGTCTGGCCGAAGACCTGCCTGCACTACTTGCTTGCTGCAAAAGCCTTAACCTGCAAGTAGACGGCCTGATGTGCATTCCACCCGCCGGGGATGACCCTTCGCTGCATTTCGCCCTGTTGAAAAAGCTGGCAAAACGCTATGGCCTTAAGCGGCTTTCCATGGGAATGAGTGGGGACTATGCCTTAGCAGCTGCCATGGGCGCGACAGATATCCGCGTTGGCACCGCCATTTTCGGCGCACGAGTACCCAGCCAAGCTTAACCAATTTTCAGAACATCTTCCGGTTTAATGATCGACAAAAATTGCCTGAGGCGTAGCCTATCCAGCGCCACACAGCCCTCTGTTGGGGCAAAGCCGGGTTTTGCAACATGCATGAAAATGGCACTGCCCCGGCCCGGTATCACCGGATCATCATTATGGCCAAGCACCAGAACGAGATCATAAAGTTCATCCTGCCGCCACATTTTTTCATGCGAGGGACCATAAGGTAGGCGGACAAGCTTGTTATAATTTTTGTCTTCCAGGTCATCACACCAACCGAATTCGGCCGAAAGAGGCAAGGAAGGCAGAGCGCTGATGGGCTTTTCTTCCCGGTCTGGCCGATAATAAATACGGCGGAATGGGTAGGTACCAAGCGGGGTGGCCCCATCCCCTTCTCTTTTGCTGTCTTCCATCACCGTGCCCCCACGGCCAAGCGCACAAGAGGCTGAGAAAAGCGGGCCCCGCAGCTTTCCTTTTCTGCCATCCTTTTCATCCACAACAACATGCCAGACTGTCATAGTGACAAATCCTATAGAATATGGCCCGTTTTGGCTTTTTTGGTTGCCAGATAATGTTCATTATGCGGGTTGGTGGGAAAGCTATGGGCCACGCGCTCTGCCACATCAATACCGAAGCGACCAAGCCCAGCCACCTTATCCGGGTTATTGGTCATCAGCCGAACAGATGTATAACCCAGCGCCCTGAACATTTCCGCCGCTGGGGCAAAAACCCGTTCATCAATATCAAAACCAAGCCTGAGATTGGCTTCCACCGTATCATACCCCTGGTCTTGCAGGGCATAGGCCTTCAGCTTCGAGACCAGGCCGATGCCACGGCCTTCCTGCGCCAGATAAAGCAATATGCCACCGCCCGCCTGCTCAATAGCTCTGATAGCACCGCGAAGCTGCTCTCCACAATCGCATTTCAGCGACCCTAAAAGGTCACCCGTAAAACATTCACTATGAAGGCGCGCCAGCACCGGCTTGTCCTGTGGAGGATCCCCAATTACGATAGCGATATGCTCCACACCGCCGGCCACAGGCCTGAAGGAAACAAGCCGTGTTTTTTCTGACCCCGCAAGTGGCACATGGGCCGATGCCACCTGCCTGAGCGCGGATGCCTGAGCGAGATCAAGCGATAACACATCCTCTGCCTTCACATATGCAAGGCCGTAATCCGCAGCAAAGGCCTTCACATCACCCCTAACCTCTGCAGCGATAACTGCTGGCAAAAGCCGCGCCCATTTCACCATTTTGATAGCGGCCCTATCCAGCGGTTCGTCAGGATGATGCAGGCGGTGAAATGGCCCCTTCATTGGCGTTGCCAGATCAAGCGTTGGGTCTGCCATCGCTGTCATATCGGCGGCACTCATCCAGGAAGGCCGTGCCAGACGTACCACAGCCCAGTCTTCCCCCGCCACCTTAAGGCTGGCCGCCCTGTTATTGGTGAGCAGAATGAAGCTTTCCTTCGCCAGCTCATCAAATCTGTTAAGCGTGCTGGTGTTGGCAAGTTCAGCCGGGAATAACAGCAAAGCCCCAGCCCCATCACACACAAGCACGGGCCAGCCACGGCGCAGATCATCCGCCGCTCTTTCCAGCATTAACAGGGTGGTATCGTTTTTATCCATAGACTTCATATATATCGAGCCAACCACAGGCCCAACCAAAAATTCA
>JBNKGK010000075.1:0-11793 GCA_050289785.1 Kordiimonas sp. | reverse complement strand
AACTAACAAGCATATCATCTGGCCTGGATATCGCCGCTGTACGCGCGGATTTCCCAATCCTTGCAGAGATGGTGCACGACCACCCGCTTGCGTTTCTGGATACCGCTGCCAGCGCGCAGAAGCCCAAAGCTGTGATTGACGCCGAAGTGAAGCTGTATGAGCATTATTATGCCAACATTCACCGCGGTGTGTACAAGTTCAGCCAAGACGCAACAGACGCTTACGAGCAGACACGGGAAACCGTGCGCGCCTTCATTGGTGCGGCTAAGGGGCATGAATGTATTTTTGTACGCGGGGCCACTGAAGGCATTAATCTGGTTGCCCAGACATGGGGCCGCAGCACCATCGGCAAGGGTGACGAAATTATCCTGAGCGAGCTGGAGCATCACTCCAATATCGTGCCCTGGCAAATGCTGGCGGAAGAAAAAGAGGCCATCATCAAGGTAATCCCAGTGTTAGATGATGGCTCTGTGGATATGGAAGCCTATAAAAACCTGCTGACAGACAAAACCAAACTGGTGGCTGTGGCACATATTTCCAATGCAATCGGCACCCTGTTGCCTGTGAAAGAAATCATCAGACTGGCTCATTCAGCTGGCGCGAAAGTGTTGATTGATGGCTGTCAGGCAGCCCCTCACCTTGCCATTGATGTGCAGGAACTGGATGCAGATTTTTATGCCTTTTCCGCCCACAAAACTTATGGCCCGACCGGCATTGGAGTGATTTACGGCAAAGAAGCCTTACTCGATGCCATGCCACCGTGGCAAGGCGGTGGTGATATGATTGACACCGTTACCTTCGCCAAAACCACCTATAATGGCCTGCCCCATAAATTTGAAGCGGGAACCCCTAATATTGCCGGTGGCATCGCTATGAAAGCGGCCCTTGATTATATGACAGGTTTGGGCCTTGACCGTATCCATGCCCATGAGGCCGAGTTGCTGAAATATGCCACGGAGCAGCTTTCCGCCTTTAACAGCCTGCGTATTATTGGCACGGCCCCTGAAAAGGGAGCATTGATCAGTTTCACCATGGAACACGCCCACCCGCATGACATTGGCACCATTCTGGACAGGCAAGGCGTAGCCGTGCGGGCGGGCCATCACTGTGCCCAGCCTATCATGGAACGGTTTGGCATTCCTGGCACAGTAAGAGCAAGCTTTGGCTTGTATAATGACAAAGACGATATAGATAGGCTGGTAACTGGCCTCAAGAAAGTAATGGACATCTTCGGATGACGGATAACAAAGACAATAAAGATATTCTGGACGTAAGCTCTGACAAAGCCTCAGACACATACCCCACTGAGAACATGCCGAACCGGCCTGCCGAGCGACCGCGTCCCGGTGCCACCACACAGGTGAGCCCGCAGGAAGGCGGCTATTTCCTCAATAAATTCCTGAATGAAGGCAAAAAGGAAGAGGAAAAAGCCGACACCGCAGCTGCTGTAGAGGCTAAGCCCTCTGCGACAAACGATGATCTGGAAGAAGCGGTTATTGAAGCCCTAAAAGAAATTTATGATCCGGAAATCCCGGTAAATATCTATGAGCTTGGCCTTGTGTACGGTGTGGATGTTGCCACAAACAATATGGTGACCGTGACCATGACACTCACGACACCCCACTGCCCAGTAGCCGAATCCATGCCCGGTGAGGTGGAATTAAAAGTGAATTCCGTACCCGGTGTGAATGGTGCGGAAGTAAAACTGGTGTGGGAGCCTGCGTGGGATATGTCTAAAATGTCTGACGAAGCCCGGCTTGAACTTGGCCTCCTCTGAGCCCATATTAAAGGCTGAAACAAAGGTGAAACCATGAGTGTGATCCAGATTACAGAAAAAGCTGCAGAGCATATCCACGCGCTGTTAGGTAAAAACGAGGCAGCTATTGGCATTCGCCTTGGCACCAGCACCCATGGCTGCTCTGGCCTCGGTTATACTGTGGATTATGTGGAAGAACCTACACCCGGTGACGAACTGGTAGAAGACAAAGGCGTAAAGGTTTTTGTGGACCGTAAATCCCTTCTGTTCCTCTTGGGCACTGAAATGGACTGGGAAGACGGCATGTTCTCCACTGGCTTCAAGTTCACAAACCCAAATGAAAAAGGCCGCTGTGGCTGCGGTGAAAGCTTCCACGTATAAGCGTGTAGTTCAACCAGCCTTTGACAAGTAGCCTACACGCCGATATTGAAAAGCACTGTTCAAACTGTATCGGCGGGGCTTTTTGTGGATAATAATCTTACCCTTTCTTTTTGTGCTTTTGCACCAAGCTATATGACCGTGCGCACAACGGACCCAATTAGAGCCCTGCTCTCTCTGGGTGTGCGTATTATTTACAACGAAAAAAAACTGGTCATGCCTGCAGCTGCCCCAGCTGATGCCCCTAAAATTTTTGTGGTGCAACGCGGCCTCATAAAACGGCCTGCCTGGATGCAAATCCTGAAGTTTGCCGCTGATCGCGACTGGCTCGTGATCCAGGAGTTTGACGACGATCCAGACCTTCTGCCGGGTGCGATCAAAGATATATATTATAATGCCATGGGGCCCGAAATGTTTTCGGCTTGCCATGGAGTGCAAACCAGCACAGAAACACTGGGCACTCTGTTCTCCAAACAGAACGACAATGTAAAAGTCTTTGAAAACCAGATATATTTAGCCCCCTCAGGGCTGAAACCGGAAAGTGAAAAAGTCCGCATTCTCTTCGCCGCCCTCAACCGCAAGGCATCGTGGCAGCCCTTGATGGAAAACATCAACAAGGTCCTGTCCCGTCACGACAACCTTCAAGTTCAGGTGATTCAGGATAAAGAGTTCCATGACGCCCTAAAGACAGATCAAAAGCGCTTTCTGGAATCCGCAAATTATAATGACTATATGCGACATATGCTTAACAGCGATATTGTATTGATGCCACTCGAAGACACGCCGCAAAATCAATGTAAAAGTGATATTAAATTTATTGAGGCTGGTATTTGTGGCACGGCAGCGATTGCAAGCCCTGTTGTTTACGAGAAAACCATCAAACATGGTGAAACCGGCCTTATTGCCCACTCCGCCGCAGAATGGGAGGCTGGCCTCGAGAAGCTCATTACCGATCATACCTTCAGACGCACCCTGGCGGGTAATGCCCAAACCTATGCCCGAGAAAATAGAATGCTCATGCAGCATATTGAGAAGCGATTAACCTGGTATCATGAATTATGGGCAAACAGGGAAGAGCTTAACAGGAAGCTAAAAGAAAAATATCCAGAACTCAGTCAATAGACCCAACGTCTCATTAAAATTCATTAAAAGTGAAATATTTTCAACGAACGACCATAAAAGCCTTTTCCCATACAGAAATATCGTTATGCTGCCGTCTCGGAGTAAAAGAGGGAGAGATACATGTTGAAGTCTGTAACGGGTTTCTTGGTCAACATGGCCGAACGCTGGATGCCAGACCCGCTGGTCATTGCCATTTTTCTTACGCTATTGTGCTCAGTCGCCGCGGTTCTCTTCACTGACTTCACTGTTTTGGACACTGTCGATGCTTGGGGAGACGGGTTCTGGAACCTCTTAAAATTCACTAACCAGATCATTCTTATTCTCGCCCTTGGGCATATCGTAGCTCACACAAAACCCGTCAACAACGCTTTGATCTGGGTTGCTCACTTTATTAAAAGCCCGACGATGGCCTACAGCGGCCTCTTTTTTATTGCCGGAGCCTGCGCCCTCATTTCATGGGGGCTTGGTCTTGTGGTACCAGCCGTTCTCTCGCGGATTGTGGCCGGCAACTGCCGGGACAGAGGGGTGGCTGTACACTTCCCCCTTCTGGTTGCCGCAGGCTACGGTGGTGGCATAGTCGGGATGCAAGGGCTTTCAGCTTCCATTCCCCTCATCCTCAACACGCCAGGGCATTTTCTGGAAGAGAAAATCGGCCTGATCGGGCTTGAACACACCATTTTCTCACCTTGGAGCATCGGCATTGTGTTGGCAATTCTCATCATTATGCCCATCATCCTGCCGCGCCTGGCCCCCTCTGCGGACAAAATCATAGAAATGCCCGCCCGTGCCAAGGTAGTTGAGGAGAAAGAACCCACTCCACGCGAACATATGCGTCCATCTGAAAAGTTGGAGACTTCCCGCTGGATTACGCTCTGCCTTGCTGCCATTGCCGGGGTGTATATCGTGCGGTATTTCATCCATGGTGGCGGCCTGAACCTGAACAGCCTGAATATGTCTTTCGTGGCCCTTGGGCTGCTGTTTGCTGATTCACCACGCCATTATATTCAGCTTCTGGGGAATGCAGCGCGAGTGATTGGTCCATTTCTTATCCAATACCCGCTCTATGCTGCGCTCATGGGTATCATTTCAACATCAGGTCTTGGTACTATGATTGTAAATGGCTTCGTTTCGGTTGCTGACGCTGATACCCTTTCTTTGTGGACCTTCTTTAGTGCAGGCTTCCTTAACCTGGCTATTCCTTCTGCCGGTGGCCAATGGGCTGTGCAGGGCCCCATTATCACCGAAGCCGCCCTACAGCTGGGTGCTGATATTCCTCGTGCAGCCATGGCTGTTGCCATTGGTGAGGTTTGGACAAATGCCATCCAACCACTTTATGCCATTCCTGTGCTTGCCATCGCCGGCCTGCACATCAAGGATATCATGGGATATTCGATCATTGGCATGATGGTGACAGGGGCGATTTACCTGACAGCTCTTACATTTTTCTAAGCAAAGAAACGGTCGAAGGGGGCTAGCCCATATAGTCCCCTTCATCCAACCCTTCAAGAGAACGCTCAAAACGCTCCACGGTTTTACCAGCCATTTCAGGGTTGTTGAATTCCGCAATATGGAAAAGGGCATCGCCTTCGTTCACAATAGGTAGATTGGTTCGACCAATAACTACGCCATCCCGTTTTGCCTGAACCTCACTATCTTCATGGCCTAGAATATCAGAGAGAATGGCCAGCCTGTCACCTTCTTCCACCCGTTGGCCCAGCTCTATCGCTTCACGGATCAGGCCAGACCTCTCACAGCGCACCCAATGAGAGCTGGCTGTTTCTACAGTGACATGGGGCCTGCGCTTTCTTGCGCTGCGGATCATACCAACTTCAGCCAGCACATTCAGAATACCACGCACACCAGCCCGCACCGCCAGGGTGTCAAACCTAAGCCCTTCCCCTGCCTCATAAAGCAACACAGGGATGTCTTTAGAAACCGCATAGCCCCGCAAAGATCCATCCCTTAAGCTAGAATCAACAATCACAGCTGTATTGAACGCCCGAGCCAGACGTGCTGTCTCAGGGTCACTCATATTGGCCCTCACATGAGGGAAGTTGGTACGGTGATTAGCGCCCGTGTGCAGATCAATGCCGAAATCGGAACGATCAATAATTTCCCGCCTGAATACATCTGCCACCCGCGAAGATAGAGACCCATGTTCCGAGCCTGGAAAAGACCGGTTCAAATCCCGCCGGTCTGGCATGTAGCGGGTATGATTAAGGAACCCATACATATTCACCACAGGCACACAAATTAATGTACCTTTCAGGCGCTTCAGCACCTTTTGGGTAAGAAGCTGACGAATGATTTCAATACCATTGATTTCATCACCGTGGATCGCAGCATTCACAAAAAGGGTGGGCCCACCCTTATGCCCATGGATGATATGAACCGGCATCGCCAGAGGCGTATAGCTGGATTGACCTGGCAAGCTAAGGGAAACAGATGCTTTTTCCCCTGACTCTATCATATGCTTACCAAAAACGAAGGCCTGGCGCGGCATAAACTAACCTTTGCCCTTGGTTTGCGTGCGATTGGGCCGCGCTTCTTTTTCAATAAACTCGATTATTTTGCCTGCCACATCAATGCCTGTCGCTGTTTCAATACCCTCAAGGCCCGGTGATGAATTCACTTCCATAATAACAGGGCCATGGTTGGAGCGCAGCATATCCACCCCCGCTACATTAAGGCCCAACACCTTGGCCGCACGCACTGCTGTAGATCGTTCCTCAGGCGTGATGCGCACTGTAGAAGAGGAACCTCCTCTATGCAGGTTAGAACGAAACTCACCATCGGCCCCTTTACGCATCATCGAGGCTATTACCTTGCCTCCCACGACAAGACAGCGGATATCCTGCCCGCCAGCCTCTTTAATGAATTCCTGCACCAGAATATGGGCGTTTAACTTGCCAAAAGCCTGAATCATGCTGCGAGCTGCATCCCGCGTGTCGGCAAGTACAACACCTACCCCCTGCGTACCTTCCAGAAGTTTGATGACCAAAGGTGGGCCACCCACCATGTCAATCACGTCATCAGCTTCACTAGCCGCATGGGCAAAAGCAGTAAGAGGCAGCCCAATCCCCTGACGGGAAAGAAGCTGGAAACTTCTCAGCTTATCGCGCGACCGAGTAATCGCTACAGATTCGTTAAGTGGATAAACACCCTTCACCTCAAATTGCCGCAAAACAGCCGTTCCGAAGAAGGTGATGGACGCGCCAATACGGGGAATCACCGCGTCGTAATCATCCAGCACTTCCCCCTTATACCGCATTTCAGGGCGATGAGAGGCAATATTGATATACACTTTCAGTGTATCAATAGCGTCAATCTCATGGCCGCGTTCGCGCGCGGCTTCCATCAAACGCTTGTGAGAGTACAGGTTTGCATTACGTGTGAGCAAGGCTATGCGCATAATCCCAGCACTCCTTTCGAGCAATACTAATTTGATTCTTCATCGGGAAGCGTACCATGTATGGCGCTTTGATCAAGATGCCCTGTACCATAAGACAAGCTACTATCAACTATATAAAATTTCTTGAGCGCCTGTCTGCCAATCAGAACCCGAAACCCCATTTCATCCCGGTTGGTGAGAGTAAGCTCAACAGGGTGCGTATAAGGCCCGATTTTCAGCGGGGTTTTCACCACAAACCGAACCTCTGTATGGCCATTCGAGCTTCTGATCTCTCGCTCATCGACAATAGGTGCTGAACACTGAATTTCCGGGTGACGGTGGCGTTGCATCGGGTGGACCCGAAAACTGGCCCAAGGTACCCCATCCCGCATTTCTTTTTTAATTCGATAAGCATGAAGGGCTGATGTTTTAGCGCCAGTGTCAATTTTAGCTTTAATAACAGCGCCGCCCAGATCAGGGAACCTGACCCACTCTCTCCAACCAATGATCAGTTTACCACGTGCCATAGCTACCAACTGGATAAAACAAACACCTCTGTCATTTCACCCATATCATATAGATTGGACAAGAACAGCCTTTAAGCGAGCGCTTGATGCATCTAGTCGGACAGAAAAGGTGTTTCTTCCAAGGCCGCACCCAAGCGTGAGCCATTTTCCAGATCAATGAAGTTACCGACCTCTTCCCACAACTGGGCTCTTAAATCATCTGTTTCTTTAAGAATTTCGTGCAGAGCACCCTCAATAACAACAAGCTTGCCGTTAGGCATTCTTGCTGCCAGTTCTGTTTGAGCCTTGTTATCGACTACTTTGTCTTCACTGGCCTGCAAAATAAGTGTCGGCGTCTCAATATTCTCGGCATAGCCGGGGGAATTAAGAATATTGCTGGATTTGAAAGCCTCTTTAACCCACTTGTAGGTCACACCGCCAACTGCAAGCCTGCTATCCTTATTATTAATAAAATAATCTTCATCTCCAAAACGATCCGGATCATGAGTAAGCTGTTGGCGCCAACCTTGCGCCCCTTCCTGCACACCGGAGTGCCCTGGAATGTAAAGGGCCCCCATGCCGAGGCAGCGCATCAAGCGTGCCAACCCCTGAGCAAGAAATGCAGGAACGGGGCCTGTGTTAATCTTCACCATGGGAGCGACAAGAATAGCCGCTGAAACATAACCCGGATAGTCATGCATAAACCTTAAGGCAACATGGCTACCCGCAGAATGGCACATGAAGATAAACGGCTGGGGCATCTTTTCTATCAGCTTTTTATCAAAAAAGCTTTTCACGTCCAGAAGGTGCGGCTCAAAAGAACGGACAAGATGTTTTTCCCGGTTTTCAATGGGCCGGTATGACATACCCTGCCCCCGCAAATCCATCGCAGCACAGGCAAAACCAAGGCTATTGAAAATATGCACATCTTCCATGAATTTTTCAATAAACTCAGTGCGTCCAGGTAGAAACACTACAGTGCCCTTCGGCTCAATCACCCTGCTTGCGGGAAAGCGGGCAAAGCGTATCTGATGGCCATCATAGGAATTAAAATAATCAAACACAGCATCAGCAGGTGGTTCGCGACGATACTTTTTAGCAAGAGCCAATAGTTCCTGGCTGGGTTTATAACCATCTAACAGAACCACCTTTTCGAACATGACCGGCATACAACACCTTCCTTCCGCATATTCTGCTGACAGAATATGACGACTCCGTTCCCCCCGGTCGTGCTCTTCGGCAGATGATGGCATTACAAACACCCGCAATGCACAATTAACGTTAATTTAGTATAAATTTTACTTATTTATAAGTGTTTATTCTTTTCCATCTACTTTTACCGTCAAGGCGATAGATAGGTTTTACAAAGTCACGTAGTTGGTATTTCCTCGGTGATAAACCCACGGGACTCACCAGTCAGGGCAATCCCATCCACATCATCGCCAGAGAGAAAGGCATTGATTGGCAACAAGGGTGTGTAGGTATAGGCCACTTCCACCGTCACAAGCTTGGTCTGATCCGTAGGGTCCACCGGCGCCGTAACAATAATAGCTGTCAAATTAGCGTCATCCAACCCTAGCAAGTTCTGTCTGGCCTGATCCTGAACCTCGGAGATGGTGGCATCATAATGCACAAGCGCATAGCGGGTGGCTTCTTCTGCTGCATGCATAATCACGCCTTGAGTATAAGCCATGCGCGACACCTCCACGAGAAACATGACCATACCCAGATAAATCGGAAAGGTCAGCGCAAATTCAACCGCCATGGAACCGTGCTGGTTACGCTGCAGGGCTTGAAACCAACGGCTGACTTTTGAAGGAAAGCGAAACCGTGCCATATCAATTCAACCTCACTGTCACGCTTTCAGACAAAGCCAGTGTATCATCAATACCCGGATAAGACATGAACATGTCATAGTCCTCCGCAATGGTGATCTGCAGATAGGAGCCCCGTAGACTGCCATCCGGGCACGTGAGATCTTCCCCGCCGGTTCCCGTGCAATTAATGCTGGTTCCATCCGGGCAACTACAAAACATGCTCGCGGTGATATTCCTGGCATTACCATCATCCACAGTGGGGGCTGCGGTGTTCACCGCACTGATGATGGCTGAATAATCCCCATCAATTGGTTTGCGCACCATGGCATATTGCATGCCTGCCCGCGCGGCATTCGCAAGCTGCAGGTTGTGAGTATAAGCAAGCCCAAAATCCAGAACACCCACAGCCATAAAGGAGAGAACAGTCATGATAAGCGCTGTCTCTGTGGCAATAGAGCCGTCTTCATTGCGCCGGATTTGTTTCAAAAAAGAAAGTTTCTTCATCGCTATTCTACCAATTGAACCCGTTCCTGGGCACTGGAACCCATATTCAGGGATGTACAGGTTGCTTCGTCATTACCGATATGGCTATTGGCAGTAAATTCAACAGTGGCCGCAAAAATCTGCATGCAAGAGGGGTTAGCCGATGAGCCACCGGAGAAAGTAACATCCGAGCTGGGAAAATAAATCACACCATCAAACAGCAGGTCAGAGCCACCATTGAACAAAGCATTTGTTCCCCGATAATCTGCATTGGAGTCCTGAAAGAAAACCACGCCAGCATAATCACCCGTTGACGGCGCGGAGAGCGTGGCTGAACTACTACCATTCATAGATACCGTGCCGATATCTGAGGGTGTAGAGCCGGTGAGAATGAAAGTCACCCCAGAACCTGAAAACTGGCTGTTCGCATTGCTTTTAAAATCGCCACCATCGATAATATAGGTACCAGGCTGAAATGTAATATTCTCTCCTTGGACAGTAATATCTCCACAATATCTCCCTGGCGTCATAACAGCATCATCGCCTATTGTCGTATCCACTGTCACATCACAGGAAGAAACAGGCGGCACGCTTAGCCCGCTGTATGGATCTTCTGTCGCTTCGGCGAATGTTTGCAGGGGGCTATTGGTTGTCAGTGTTGCAGACCCGCTGATGGAAATATCCCCCACGGCCATTGCTGGATCGGCCGTCAAGCTGGCGTTGCCGCCGACATAAATAGCTTCATCACTGGTGCTGTTTGCCGCCACACCGCATTCTGCCACCACTGTTGCAGTACCAGAGAAATCGAGGGCACGATCGGCGCTCTCATCCAGAGCCACAATACACTGGGTGCCAATAACCACAGTACCGGCCACCGCACGTGCGCCCACCTCCACATTCAGATTGCCACCAGTCAGACCATAAAATGCAGAAAGAAAATTCAGTGTGACATTACGCTGAACAACAATTTCCTTGAAACGATTATCCCCAGCATAATCACCCGATGTCGGCGGTGAATTAACAGTTAACGTATCTGTACTGGTGTTCATTCCATAGCTTTGCATAAAATCTGCCACCAGATTAGTGAGGTCGCCATCACTGTAATAATGGCCTGTATGGGCCGCTTCAATGGCCGCCATATCTGCCAGGTTTTGGGCATCCCGCTTCTGCATATACCAGCCGGTGACATCCATACCGAGCCCTGCAAACCCGAGTAGCATTGGGAATATAACAGCTGTTACCGTCAGGGTGCCTGCCCGTTCGTCCAGCCAGAGTTGCCTGATAACCCTGTTGATCATCGCGACCCACCTTCCGTGAATCCTGTTGTGCCTGAGGGGCCGATAATATCAGTCATTCCTTACTGGAAAGTGCATAACTGCGGTGTATTTTAAGCAAATTGTAGCGGCTGCATTCTATGAGAATCACTTTTGCCACGGCGTAGGAGCAATCGTAAACTGCTGCACTCTTTATTATATATAAGCGAAAAACTAAGTGGCTTCTTGAGACAAAAATGCGGATAAATGTGCCAGAATCGGGCAATATTTCCCCCATTCCCATGAAAAACAGAGACAGAGTCGGGTGGATTTCATTCATTTTTCAGGGCCATGACCTCCTGAGTTCGTATAAAAAACACTGGATGAAAAAAAAGTTTTCGGCTTCCAAACCCCAACAGTTCGCAGCGTCACAAAAAGACCCTCCACAAAAAGACAATGATTCCAACGCTTTGAAAAATTACATAAAATTAGCTGAAAATTATCCTAGAAATATAGTATAAGTTATTGTTTTTAAATACGTTTTTAACTTTTTCATTAACTATTTGTTTATCTCTCTCCCGCATAACTGATCACATTGAAATTTGGCAGTTGGAGATTAACCATGACTAAACTTTTGAATAAAATCCGTCGTAATGAAGAAGGCGCTACAGCCATTGAATATGGCCTGATCGCCGCACTGGTTGCTATTGCCCTTATCGCAGCTCTGCAATCTCTGGAAGGTGGCTTGTCTGGCCTGTTTAATGGTGCGGCTGACACACTGACAGCAAACACACCCTCTACGCCTACGCCATAATTGTCCGGCTTGCTGGATATCCAGTGGACTTAAGTATCCCTAAAAAGCCGTCGGGTGTCAGGTGTTCCGGCGGCTTTTTTACTGAAAACATATCAAAAGCCCAAAGGGCAATATGTTCAGGCATAACATGCAACTGGTAACAACAATAGAATCAGGTCTGTATCTTGCTGTAGCCGCCATATTGGTTATTGCAGCAGCCTCAGACATCAAAAGCAGGCTGATCCCAAATCAGCTATCACTCATGATCACTGTTTTATTTGTTCTTTTATCCAT
>JBNKGK010000074.1:0-11815 GCA_050289785.1 Kordiimonas sp. | reverse complement strand
GATGCATTTGCCCCCCGGCGCGGCGGATGGCCCGCAGAACATCTTTGGCGTGCAGCACACCCACAATATTTTCCGGGTCGCCATCATAAACGGGTAGGCGCGTATAGGGGCTGCGCACCACAGCGGATATAATATCATCCGTAGAGGCATTCACATCAATGGATTGCATATTTTTACGGTGAACCATTACATCTTCCACCGTAATATCATTCAAATCCAATATACTGCCCAGCATGTGGGTATCTTCTTTAACGAGGGTGCCTTCCTGATGGTGCAGGTCAATGGTGCCGCGGATTTCATCATGGGCAGATAGCACGCTTTCCATATTGGAAATATCAATGCCGAATATTTTCAGGGTGAGCCTGACGATATGCTGCACAAGGGCTACAATTGGGGCAAATATGGCCACAACAATGCTGATGAAGCGGGAAACGCTTAGCGCTACCCTGTCGGGGTTGGCAATCGCATAGGATTTGGGCAGGACCTCTGCAAAAATCAGCACCAAGGCTGTCATCACAAGGGTGGCATAAACGACACCGTGCTCGCCCATCATTGAAATAAACAGGCTGGTGGCCAGGGCGGATGCGAGAATATTAACCAGATTATTACCCAGCAAAATGGCCCCGATCAGGCTTTCGGGGTCATCAATAAGTCTGGAAACTCTTTTGGCTCGTTTATCGCCCGCCTTCGACATATGGTGAATGCGGGCTTTGGAGGCCGCGGTCAGTGCTGTCTCAGACCCGGAGAACATGCCAGACAGGAACAGCAGCACAAAGATAATACCCGCTGTGATCCAGAATTCTGATGTGAACAGGCTTGCGCTCTCGCTCACGGTTTCCATGTTCGTTACTCCTGAAAAGGTTAAGAGGTGAGAGAAGTTTCCAACACAGCGCGTACCAGATTAAGGTCGACACCTTTTTGAACGCGTGCCCCACCAATCGGGCCAATGATAAACACAATTTCACCGGCATCGACCTTTTTATCCTGTGCCATATGGCCAAGTAATTTATCAGCGGCCAGTGGTTTTTCAATTTGATGGGCACGGCCCCGCATGTTTACACTGGATAAATGCTTCAAATAGCGCTCAAGATCAGCCTCAGGGGCTATGCCCATCCGCACAGAAAGGTCAAGTGCCATGGCCATGCCAATGGCAACGCCTTCACCGTGTAGCAAGGTGCCATCATAGCCGCATTCGGCCTCAAGAGCATGGCCAAATGTATGGCCCAGGTTCAAAAGCGCGCGTTTGCCGCTTTCTTTTTCATCTTCTGCCACAATGCGCGCTTTCGCCTCACAACTGCGGGCAATGGCAAAGGTCTGGGCCTCTCTGTCACCCGTGCGCAGAAGGGCGCCATTGTCTTCCAGCCAACTGAAAAACTCAGGGTCATCAATCAGGCCGTATTTTACCACTTCAGCATAACCTGCCTGCAGTTCACGTTGAGGCAGTGTGTCCAGAAATTCAAGATCAATTACCACCATTTGTGGTTGGTGGAAGGCCCCAATCAGGTTTTTGCCATAAGGCGTGTTAATGCCGGTTTTACCACCAACAGAGCTATCTACCTGAGCCAGCAACGTGGTGGGTACCTGAATGAAATCCATGCCGCGCCGTAACACGGCTGCTGCAAAACCAGTGATATCACCAATTACGCCGCCGCCCAGCGCAATCAATGTGTCCTTGCGTTCCACATTCAACTCTAGCAGTTGGTTGGTCAGGCTGGCAAAATGGTCATAAGACTTTGTGCCTTCCCCTGCGGGCAGGATGATGCTGTCATTTTTAATGCCTGCGGCTTCAAGAGCTGCTTCAGCCTTTTTCAGGTGAAGGGGAGCAATATTTTCGTCCGTGATAATAACGGTGCGTGGGCGGCGCAGCACAGGTTTGATCAGCTCACCAAGGCCGGCAAGCAAGCCTTCCCCTATGTGGATATTATAGGCGCGGTCACCTAGGGGCACATGAACTGTTTTGTTCACCTTATTTTCTACTATCGTCATTAACTGCCTTTATGTGTCTGTAACACCGAGAACGCTTAATATGTCATCCACCACATTATCGTGAGGGCCATTGCTTGAAACGATCTTATGGGTGGCCTCTGCATAGAAAGGTTTGCGCTCATTGGCCAATTTGGTCAAAATCTCTTTAGGGTCACCATTTCTCAGAAGTGGCCGGGTATCGCGTTTGCCTGTGCGTTCAACCAGCACATCAATATCGGCATCCAGCCAGATCGAAATACCCTTTTCCTTGATTAGGGTGCGGGTTTCATCATTGACGAAAGCGCCGCCGCCGGTAGCAACAACCTGTGGTTTGCCGTCCAGCAAGCGGGCGATCACCCGTCGTTCCCCTGCGCGAAAATCTTCTTCGCCAAAGCTTTCAAAAATCTCGGCAACAGACATGCCTGCTGCTTTTTCAACTTCATGGTCAGAATCAATAAAGGGAATGTCCAGGCGTTTGGCCAGCCTGCGGCCCACAGTTGTTTTGCCTGCTCCCATAAGGCCTACAAGCACGATGGTTTTATCCACCTGGCCCGAGGAGGCTTTGGACATTGATGTGGATTCAGATTGTCTACGATGCTTTGACATAGTTAGCTCTTTAATACGCAGCGGGCCCTAAGCCAATGATTTTGTGTGGCTTGATGATGTTTTCAACCTTATTTTTGCCGTAAAAGGCCTGCATAGTCATGTTCATGGGTACAGGCCCTAGACTTGTGTCTCAGTGGCCCCTATAACGAAAGAGAGATGTCCTGCCGGGCAATAACCCGGCTATAAGAGGATGGCGAAGGATTGTTTATGTCAAAGCTTACACAGATTTTGTTAATTGCTGGGGCTGTTATTCTTGTTGGTGGAGGTGTGTTTCTGCTGACTTGGGATATTCCCGCACCCGCTGGGGAAGTAACAAAGACATTAAGCAATGATCGGTTCCCTGCCTGATATGCGGAAAGCTTTGTCGCTTTCTTTAAGTCGGAGCTGTCTGCTTCTTGCTTTGCTATGCTCTTTTTCCGTTGTGGCCGAGGAACGGCAGGAAAAAGAACAGGTGAAAACTAAGCCAGCGCCAGTCAAGCCCTATTTCTTAGGGCCTGCTGTTCCTGTGCAACGTCAGATCGGCCCTGCGGTGGCAAGGCCAAAAAGCATTATGCCCCGCCCCTTTGTGCCTGTGGGCAGTGTGGCCGTGCCGGAGCCTGTGCAGCCAGAAATTCCCGAAGAAACTCTTAGTGAAAATATATCAGATCCCGGTGAGGGTATCACGCCGGGGGTGGGTGAAGAGGCTGTTTTATTAACCGGACAGCCTGTTGTTGAAGGGATGCTGGAAGCACTTGATCCATCTGGTCTCTCTGTCTTGCCGCCTGCACAGGCTTATCCTGCTGGTATGTGGGAAGGCTATGACCGGGAGAAGGTTTTGGCCACACTGGATCGGCTGCAACAATCTGTTTCCTCCCCCGCAACCATGCGGATTGCCCGCAAAGCTTTGCTCTCGGGTTTTGTGCTGCCTGCTCCGGAAACGCCAGAAAGTGTAAGTCAGTTTGTTGAGGCGCGTCTGTCTCTTTTACATGCAGCGGGTGATGTGGAAGGCTATACAGGTTTGCTTGGCAGGCTTCCTAAAGACAGGCAGTGGCCGGGGCTGACCCGTCACTATACCAACGCCTATCTGGCCAAGGGACAGTTTGGCGATGCCTGTGTGCTGGCGGAAGCAGAGCGAGCCAAAGATAATGACCCGTACTGGGTTCGCATCGCTTCTTTTTGTCGGGCTGCGAGAGGAGATCGCTTCGGTGTGGATTTCCAGTTAGGTATCCTGGAAGAAGTAGCGAGCGTAGAGCCGGGTTTCTATCAACTGATTGATTATATTCTGGTCGAAGCAGAACAGACTGGCAGTGCGGCTTCTATGGAGACTGCGATACTTGGCAGTGATTTACAGGTTTCTCTGTTGGATGTGGCCATGGCCCGCTTGGCCAAGGTTAAAATATTAAGCCTTGATCTCACAGCGGTTGATCCGCTTGCTGTGCCGGGGGCGCTGGCTTTGCCGGGTTTGGCGGAACAGGCCAAAGCAGAGCTGATTGGCTATGCCCTGGAAAACGGATGGTTGTTAGCTGAGCAATTTGCCACATTTGCCCGCACTTACACACCAGGGCCACAAGCTGAACCACAAGAAACACAGCTCGCTGAGGCCGCTATTGAAGGGCAGGTTGTGGCAGCGGAACCAGAGCTGGATCCCTCTTTCCTGATTGACGCCAAACTGGCTTATGAGGCGGCATTGGCCAGCACGCAGGCAGATAGATTACAGGCTGTTAACGAGGCATGGACAAGAGCGGGTGCTCTCAATCGCACGCTCTTTGAAGGGGCAGGCCTTGCGGCAATTTCTCGGGATATTCATGTGTCCTCTGATCATATGGCAGGGGCAGCAGTACTTGTGCGGGCGGCGCTGCTTGCTGGTGAAAAAGAAACGCTTTCTGAATGGTTCAGGCTGTTAAGGTCTGCCTCTGAAGGCAGCCATGAAATGGCGGATCAGCTTTTGATAGAGGCGTGGCCGTTGATGGTGCTGGCTGGTGCTGAGGTGCCTGAGCCTTCTTTATCCTTGCTGCAGGCATGGTGGGCGGCGCAGGCTGAAGGGGAAGCGAAGTTTGAAAAAGCCAATTTGCTTTTCACTCTGCTGGAAGCGGTGGGCTATGCTGTGCCAGAGGAAGCCTGGCAGTGGCTGGAAAGCGGCCCGGTTGTTATGGCAGGGGCAACGCCTTCCGTGGCTTTGTGGCGTCGGATGCTGATGGCTGCAGAAGCAGGTGACAGGCCAGCCCTTCTCTCTATTGCTGTGCGGATCATGGCAGGGGGTGGGCCTGCGAAGCTTTCTGCCAGTGCGGCGGGGTCGGTTATTGGGGCGCTCAGGCAGGCCGACTTTGGGCAGGAGGCCAAAGCTTTGGCTCTTGAGCTTCTCATCGGTCAGGGCGTGTAAAAACCCATGAGGGATGCTGAACTCGTTGATCAGTTCCTTGAAATGCTGGTGGCAGAAAAAGGCCGGGCTAAAAACAGTCTGATGGCTTATCGCCGTGATCTTGAAGATTTTGCAGAGCATAGTGATGCCAGATTGGGCACTGCGGATGCCAAAGATATCAGGGACTATCTTGCGGGCCTGCATCAGCGCGGCATGAAATCAGGTACGGTGGCTCGGCGTCTGTCAGCTATCCGGCAGTTTTACCTCTTTCTTTATACGGATGGTTTACGGGAAGATAACCCTGCCACTCATATTGAAAGCCCGCGCATCAGTACGCCACTACCTAAGGTGCTGTCGGAGCAGGATGTGGACCGACTTCTTGATACGGCGGAACGCAAGGCAGAGGGTGGCTCTCTGGGCGCACTACGCCTGTATGCTCTTGTTGAAACCCTTTATGCAACGGGCCTCAGGATTAGCGAACTGGTTTCCCTGCCGCGACGGGCTGTGGGGCCGGACACCACCATGATTATGGTGCAGGGCAAAGGGGGGCGTGAGCGCATGGTGCCGCTCGGTAGCAAAGCGAGGCAGGCATTAAGCGCCTATCTGGCTGTGTTAAGAGAAGCCGGACAGGCAGACACTGCTTATTTGTTTCCTTCTCGTGGGCAGGAAGGCTATCTCACCCGTCGTCGTGTGGGCCAGCTTTTGAAAGACCTGGCGGTAGAAGCGGGGGTTAGCCCCTCTGCCTTAAGCCCCCACAAGCTGCGCCACGCCTTTGCTACCCATTTGCTTGCGCACGGTGCTGATTTGCGGGTGGTGCAGCAGATGCTGGGCCATGCTGATATCTCTACCACACAAATCTATACCCATGTGTTGGAAGAACGGCTCAAACAGCTTGTGCTGACCAAACATCCGCTTAGCTAAGATTAAAATAAGAGCAACAGGATCGTTCAGATGGACGTTGAAATCAGTTTAGAGGGGAAATTCACGGAGGAAGAGATTGTAAACCTCTATACCGCCAATGGTTGGTCTTCTGCAAATAAGCCAAAGGAATTGATGGCCGCTTTAAAGAATTCACATGGATTAGCTATTGCCAGGATAGCAGGGCAACTCGTTGGTTTGGGTAATGCTATTTCGGATGGTTTTCTAGTGGTTTATTATCCACATTTATTGGTACATCCTGACTATCATGGGCGGGGAATTGGCCGGAAATTATTGCAGGCTTTGCAAAGAAAATATAGCAATATTCATCAGCAAATGCTTGTTGCTGATGGACAAGCTGTGGATTTTTATAGAAGTGTTGGATTTGTCCGAGCTGGGGATACTGTTCCAATGTGGATTTATGAGGGTGATGATCATTAATTATCCCACGATATATGATGACTCTTGACAGAAAGCCAATGTTCAAGGATTTTGCGCTTCTTTTGATATTTGTGGCAAAACGTGTATAACTGTTAACTATGACGCGGTCACAAAAACAGACGGATGATGGCTCTATGATGACGTTTCTCGAGTTTGAAAAACCTATTGCTGAACTGGAAGGAAAAATCCGGGAACTGCGCAGTTTTTCTGGCAGTGGTAAGGATGTGGATCTCTCGGCAGAGGTTGGTCAGCTGGAAACAAAGCTCGGCAAGCTCCTGAAGGAAACATATGCAGGCCTGAGCCCATGGCAGAAAATGCAGGTGGCGCGGCATCCGGAGCGTCCTCATTTTTCAGATATTATAGAGCATCTGTTTGAAGACTTTACCCCTCTTGCCGGAGATCGCTGCTTTGGTGAGGATGAGGCGCTGATTGGTGGGCTTGCCCGTTTCCGCGGTGAAGCCTGTGTGGTTATGGGGCATGAAAAAGGCTCTGATACAGAATCCCGTATTCGTCACAATTTTGGGATGGCTCGCCCTGAAGGCTACCGGAAAGCCATTCGGTTGATGGAGCTGGCGGACCGGTTTAACCTGCCAGTGCTTTCCCTTGTGGATACATCTGGAGCATACCCCGGCCTTGGTGCGGAAGAACGTGGTCAGGCAGAAGCCATCGCCCGCTCTACCGATACCTGCCTTGGCCTTGAGGTGCCCATGGTTACCTGCATCGTGGGTGAAGGTGGCTCGGGTGGTGCGATCGCAATTGCGGCAGCTAACAAAGTGCTGATGATGGAACATGCTATCTATTCCGTTATTTCACCTGAAGGCTGCGCCACTATTTTGTGGCGTACTAAGGATAAGGCGCAAGAGGCGGCCAATGCACTGAAAATTACAGCGCAAGACCTTCTGAAACTTGGCCTGATTGATGGTATTGTGAAAGAGCCTCTGGGCGGTGCGCACCGCGACCCTGAGCGGGCGATGAACGTGCTGGGTGATGCGTTGGAGCATGCCATCAGGGATATGGCAGGCATTGATGGCGCAAGGCTGAAATCCCTTCGTCGTGAGAAATTCCTGGCTATGGGTGATAAAGGCCTGTCTTAAGTCAGCGCGCCTTAAACAGATACAGGCTTACTCATATTTTGTGCCGTCCTTCCGGGCGGCATAATATTTTCCATAATTTGCGTGATCATGTGGTGCGGATAAAATAGGGTGTGGGGCCGCTTTGCCGGGCCTTCATGGCGATTGGGGTAGATGATATGTTTTTGCGTCAAAGGGTGAGTGAAGGTCTGTCCGGTTTAGTATTGGCGTTGTTTTTATCTGTTTTGGGTGTGTCTGGTTTTGTTTGGGCAGGGGAAACGCAGCCAATAGCGAAAGAACGATGCGAAGCCCTTTTGAATTTTGATATTCCAAAAGCGGAAATTACCACTACCGAAACTGTTGGAGCAGGCTCCTATAAGGCGCCAGATGGAAAGACATATATTGTACCGGCTTTTTGCCGTGTACATGGCATTGCCCGACCAAGCCAACAGTCGCATATCAATTTTGAGGTCTGGCTGCCTTTGGCGGACTGGAGTGGCCGCTATTATCAGGTAGGTAATGGTGGATTCGCTGGCTCCATACTCTATGGCTCTCTGGCTCATTTTATTCAGATGGGCAATGTTGTTGCAGCAACGGATACTGGCCATCAGGCGCAGGGTATTGACGGAAGTTGGGCCCTTGGTAATCCCGAGGCGATTGTTGATTATGCTCACAGGGCTCACAAAAAGACTTATGATCACGCTAAGGAAATCACAGAGGCCTTTTATGGAAAGCAGGCTGACTATCGTTATTTTGCAGGCTGTTCCACTGGAGGCAGGCAGGCGCTTTTGTCTGCAAAGCGCTATTATAATGATTGGGATGGTATTTTGGTGGGAGCCCCTGTCAGCCACTTGACCAGACAGTGGCTGGGCACTTCAGCTTTCCACGGAAAATTATGGTCTGATGTTGAAGCCAGAATTCCCCGTGAAAAACTGCCCGCTATTCAAAAAGCGTCTTTGGCGGCCTGCAGGCCCGAGGCCCATGTGGTGGATGGCATTGCGGCTGATCCTCGTTTTTGCAATTATGATCCTGCTGTTTTGGCTTGTCGTGGGGAAGATAATGATGAGTGTCTGACCAAGCCGCAGATCAGGACTCTCCGCAGTCTTTATGAAGGGCCACATAACCCGGTTACAGGGGAAAGACTGTATCCTGGCCTGTCGCCAACAATGGAAGCCGAAGCGAGGTGGGATGAGATTGTCACGGGTGATCACCCCTCTCCTGATATTGAAGGTCCTGTTGAACCTTTATTTGGCAAGGGCTTCTACCGCTATTTCGTATATGATGACCCTGATTGGGATAGTTCTACCCTTGATTTGGGCAAAGCCCCGATGTTTGCAGATCAGAAGACCATAAAGGGAGAGACGATCTCTGATCTATTTAATGCCACAGGGACAGATTTTAGGGAGTTTAAGGAAAAAGGCGGCAAACTGCTTATGTATTTTGGCTGGGGTGATCCGCACTTGACGGCGGAAGGTGGCTTAAATTTTTATCGGTCTGTTGCCCAGGCTTATGGCGGCCTTGAAACGACTCAGCAGTTCTTTCGTCTATTTATGGTGCCAGGTATGCAGCATTGTATCGGTGGCCCGGGTGCATTTGCATTTGGACAGTCTGAACCCGCCAAAAGCTTAAAAGATGATAAAACATATTCAATCATTCGTGCTCTTGAAGCCTGGGTTGAAAAGCGTGAGGCTCCAGAAACAGTTATTGCGGCTAAATATAAAAATGATAACCCGGACGAGGGCCCCGCTTTCACCCGGCCCTTATGCCTCTACCCAAGCGTACCTGTTTACAAGGGGCAGGGGGACCTTAAAAAGGCGGAGAATTTTACTTGCCAGCCGGGGGTCGAACCGAACTAATCGATTGATTATGGGAAGGCCGCTCTGTCTTCCAAGCATTCACTCATATCATTTGATCTCTATATGGGGTGTAAAAAACGTCACCTGCGACTCATTGAGTTTTCTCATTTTTTTCCGTGATATGCAGATATCCGCCACTTTTGGCTGGTTGTGAATCTCCCTTCAGGGCACAAGATATTGTATAAGTAACAACAAGTTCACACTTTATCTTGACGAACAGACCCGAACGACCTTATCCTGCACACCTTACTGAAACGCAGGGCGATCTGAGCGGGGGACAACGGTCAAATCGATTTGCAAGCTGCTGAAAAATAAGTAAAAAGTCGACTTGTTCGACTTTTGTTCTTAACTCGGGCACAATACTATTGTTTCTCGAGCGCGGAGGGAGTCAGTAAGGCATGGTTAGGCTAAGAACTAGGGAGATACAGGCAGATGTTTGAGGTTACTCATTTCGAACATGGTGGAGCGGTTGAAATTGACCGAAGTCGGGATGATTTACTGACGGAATTTGGCAAGGCAACATTGTCTGACCGATACCTTATGCCTGGCGAATCCTATCAGGATTTGTTCGCCCGCGTCGCCTCTTATTATGGTGACGACAAAGCCCATGCCCAGCGCCTTTATAACTATATCTCGAATCTGTGGTTCATGCCTGCCACACCCGTGCTTTCCAATGGTGGCACCAATCGTGGCCTGCCCATCAGCTGTTTCCTGAATGAAGCGCAAGATAAGCTTGATTCTATTGTTGGCCTGTGGACTGAAAATGTGTGGCTTGCGTCTCGTGGTGGCGGCATTGGCTCCTATTGGGGTAACCTGCGCTCTATTGGGGAAACTGTCGGCGGTGTGGGTAAAACCAGTGGTATCATTCCTTTTGTGCGCGTAATGGACAGCCTTACCCTTGCTATCTCCCAGGGGTCTTTGCGGCGCGGGTCTGCTGCTATTTATCTGCCCATCAGCCACCCTGAAATTGAAGAATTTACTGAATTGCGTCGTCCAACCGGGGGAGACCCTAACCGGAAAACACCAAATCTGCACCATGGTGTGCTGATTTCAGATGCGTTCATGCGTGCGGTTGAAAATAATGAGGATTGGGCGCTGACGAGCCCGAAAGACGGCCATGTGGTGCGGACCATTTCTGCCCGCTCACTGTGGATACGTCTTCTGACAGCGCGTGTGGAAACTGGTGAGCCTTATATCATTTATTCTGATACCGTGAACCGCCAGATGCCAGAGCATCACAAATTGGCAGGTCTGACGGTGAAAACATCAAACCTGTGTGCAGAGATCACCCTGCCAACGGGGATTGACCACTTGGGGAATGAGCGTACCGCAGTGTGCTGCCTTTCGTCCCTCAATCTTGAGCATTTCAAAATCTGGAAAGACAATAAAGACTTCATTCCGGATGTGATGCGTTTTCTCGATAACGTGCTGCAGGACTTTATTGACCGCGCCCCTGACGAGATGGCTAAAGCACGCTATTCTGCCATGCGGGAGCGGTCTGTTGGTCTTGGCGTGATGGGCTTCCACAGCTTCCTGCAGGATAATATGATCCCGTTTGAAAGCGCGATGGCCAAAGCCTGGAACAAAAAATTGTTTAATCATATCAAATCAGAAGTTGACCGGGCCTCTGACGAGCTGGCTTATGAGCGTGGCCCATGCCCCGATGCGGCTGATTATGGCATGATGGAGCGTTTCTCCAATAAAACAGCCATTGCGCCAACGGCGTCTATTTCCACAATCTGTGGTGGTGCAAGCCCCGGTATTGAGCCGATTGCAGCGAACAGCTATAACCAGAAGACCCTGTCTGGTAACTTCATTGTGCATAACCGGGCACTGAGAAGGCTTCTGGAAGCAAAAGGCCAGAACACAGAAGAGGTATGGACATCCATCACTATTAATGAAGGCTCTGTTCAGCACCTGGATTTCCTTTCGGATGAAGAAAAATCTGTGTTTAAGACAGCCTTTGAGCTGGATCAGCGTTGGGTGGTGGAGCTGGCGGCAGACCGAGCTTCCTATATCAGTCAGGCTCAGTCTGTGAACATCTTTCTGCCAGCTAATGTGCATAAGCGTGATTTGCATCAAATTCACTATCAGGCATGGAAAAAAGGCCTCAAAAGCCTGTATTACTGCCGTTCCAAATCCATCAGACGGGCGGAAGTGGTGGCAACTGGGTCTTCCAAAAGGAAAGAAACTGCGGAGCAGCAGTTGCAGTTGGCAGCGGCCAACTCTACAACAGATTATGAGGAATGCTTAGCCTGTCAATAAAAGCAATACTGACAGTGGGCTGGTATTGTTTGTTGTATTAATCTGACCGCTTTCGCGGATAAAACCTTTGGTGTAGTTATGTCGCTTTTAGAAGAACGTCACGTTTATAAACCGTTCCGTTATCCTTGGGCTTATGAAGCCTGGCTCACACAGCAGCAAATTCATTGGTTGCCTGAGGAAGTGCCTCTAGCAGAAGATGTGCGGGACTGGGCGCGTAATCTCTCTGCTTCTGAAAAGAATTTGCTGACACAGATTTTCCGGTTTTTCACTCAAAGTGATATTGAAGTGAATAACTGTTATATGAAGCATTACACTCAGGTTTTCAAACCTACGGAAATCCAGATGATGCTGGCGGC